>NZ_ALPM01000076.1:0-7522 GCF_000294595.1 Arthrobacter sp. TB 23
GGCTGTCGCGAAGCGGACGGCGGGTAGCAGGGAGATGCCGTAGTGGCCGAGCAGGGTGGCCGACTCGGCGCCGTCCAGCCGGGTCAGGCCATCGCCGTCGACCCGGAGCAGCGCCTGCTGCAACACCGCAGACGCGGCATCGGAGTCGATGTCAGCCGGTTCGTGGAAGCCGCCGCTGTCCCGGGAGCGCCATCGGGCATAGGTCACCACTGCGCCGAGGGCGGCGACGGCGGCCCCCGGTCCCGCGTAGCAGGGCACCCCACGCTGGCTTGGCACCGCGGCGTCCCCGTCGGCTGCCGCCAGCGGGTTTCGGGGTGAAGCCAATAACCCATCTGATTGCACAGCCGGGTCCAGGATGCCCGCAAAGGAGGCGACAAGAGGCTTGTTGGCTGTCTCGGCGCAGTCCCGCAGGCAGTCGGCAATGGCCTCGACTGTCAGCCCGGGCGCCGGGAGCAGGGCGACAACGGCCGAGTGCACTTCGTCGTCGGACAGCGCGTCGAGAACTGCCGCGCGCAGGACTGGCAGCGCAATGGACTGCCCGGTGTCCAGATCAATGTCCGTCACCAGCCGCCGCACGTCGAGGGACTGGGCAGCGGCGGCGTCGGCGACCACCTTGCCGAGAGCCAGCGAATTGCTGAAAACGGCGAGCGCTGGACCGGCCGGGAGGGGTTGGCTGACGAGAATCTGGGCAATGTCCACCAACTGGGCAGTCGTTTCCACCCGGATGACCCCCGATTGCCTCAGCATTGCGTTGAGCGCCCCCGAGGGCGCTTGGGTGGTGCGGACGGCGTGGCCGGGCGGTAGTTGCAGGCCCATCACATCGGACTTCGCGACGATGACCGGTTTGGTCTTCGCCAGCCGGCGGGCAATCCGGGAAAACTTGCGTGGGTTGCCCACCGACTCCAGGTAGAGCCCCACAGCGCGGGTGGACGGGTCATCCTCCCAGTACTGCATTGCGTCATTGCCCGAGATATCGGCCCGGTTGCCGGCAGACACGAAGGAGCTCAGGCCCAGTCCGCGGCGTCCTGCCGCCGCATACAACAGCACTCCGATCGCCGCTGACTGGCTGAACAAACCCAGTGCACCGGCGGCCGGCAGCGCGGGGGCCATCGAGGCATTGAGCCTGACCTCCGGGTGCGTGTTGACCAGGCCCAGAGATGCCGGGCCGACCACCCGCATGCCGTAGGCCCTCGCACGATGCACCAGGGCCCGCTGCCGGGCCAGCCCTTCGGCGCCGTCGTCGGCGAACCCGGCGGTCGCCACGAGGAGGCCCTTCACCCCGGCCACGCCGCACTGATCCACGACCGACGCCACCTGGTCATAGGGGACGGCGATCACGGCTAGTTCGACCGGCCCCGGGACTTCGCCGATGGAGGCGAACGAAATCATGCCCGCCAGTTCGAAAGCCTCGGGATTCACCGCATACACGTCACCGGTGTAGCCGCCATCGATGATGTGTTCCAGGAAGGAATACCCGACGGTCCCCCACTCGCGGCTGGCACCGATTACAGCGACCGACGACGGCGAGAGCAGTCCGGCGACACTGCGTGCCTCGGCGCGGTGTTCCCGGGACTCCATCACGGCGCGTGACTTCTCGGTGGGGTCGATGTTGAACTCCAGCATCACCACGCCGTCGTCGAAGCGCCGTTGCACCTCGTAGCCGGCCTCAGCGAAGACGGTGATCATCTTGCGGTTTTCCGGCAGGACCTCTGCGGAGAACCGGCTGATGCCGTTCTCCCGGGCAGCCGCGGCGAGGTGTTCGAGCAGGATCGACCCCAACCCCCTGCCCTGGTGGGCATCAGAGACGTTGAAGGCGACCTCGGCTTCGGTGGGGTCATCGAGCCGGTCGTACCGCCCAATACCCAGAATGTCCGTACCGCGGGTGACGACGAACGCCACGCGGTCCCGGTGGTCCACCTCAGTGAATCGTTTGAGCTCTTTGTTGCTCAGCGAGGACTTGTAGGTGAAGAACCTCAGGTAGATCGAGTTCTCGGACTGTTGCATGTGGAAGTGCTGCATTGCTGGCGCATCATCGGGCGAAATCGGCCGCAAATGTGCAGTGGCGCCGTCCCGCAACACGACGTCGGCCTCCCAATATTCCGGGTAATGTCCGTCAGCCGCCATAGACTCACCCTAGTGGGCGTTCGGCGTTCACGTCATTACCCTTGGCAGCACCTACCCTTTTTCACAACCCGAGGACCATCCGATCATGGCCAGGCGCCAAAGCACAGCAGCCCCGGTGGATTACACCGAGAACATCATCGACATTGACGTCACTTCCGAAATGGAAGGCTCTTTCCTTGAGTATGCGTACTCGGTGATTTACTCCAGGGCCCTACCCGATGCCAGGGACGGGCTGAAACCCGTGCAGCGGCGCATCCTGTACATGATGACCGATATGGGGCTGCGCCCGGACCGTGGCCATGTGAAGTCCGCCCGGGTCGTGGGCGAAGTGATGGGTAAGCTCCACCCGCACGGCGACGCCGCGATTTACGACGCAATGGTCCGCATGGCACAGGACTTTTCGCTGCGCCTGCCCCTGATCGATGGGCACGGCAACTTCGGGTCACTCGATGACGGCCCGGCCGCCCCCCGCTACACTGAGGCCCGCCTCGCCGCGGCGGCCCTCACCATGACCGACCACCTCGACGAAGACGTGGTGGACTTCGTCCCGAACTACGACAACCAGCTCATGCAGCCGGAGGTGCTCCCCGCCGCCTTCCCCAACCTGCTGGTTAATGGGGCGACCGGCATCGCCGTCGGTATGGCGACGAACATGGCCCCCCACAACCTGGGCGAGGTAATCGCGGCAGCCCGGCACCTGATCGCCAACCCTGACGCCGGGCTCGATGACCTGATGCGTTTCATCCCCGGACCGGACCTTCCCAGTGGCGGTAAAATCGTGGGGCTTGAGGGTGTGCGGGACGCCTATGCGACCGGCCGGGGGTCCTTCAAAACCAGGGCCACCGTGGGAATCGAGCAGCTTTCCGCCCGGCGCACCGGCCTCGTGGTGACTGAGCTGCCCTACACGGTGGGCCCCGAAAAGATCATCGAGAAGATCAAAGACGCCGTCACATCGAAGAAGCTCCAGGGCATCTCCGACATTGTGGACCTGACCGACCGGCGTCACGGGCTGCGCCTGGTGATCGAGCTGAAGAACGGCTTCAACCCCAACGCCGTGCTGGCCCAGCTGTACCGGTACACGCCGATGGAGGACTCGTTCGGCATCAACAATGTGACCCTTGTTGACGGTCAGCCCCGGACACTCGGCCTGGTGGAGTTGCTGCAGGTCTACATCAAGCACCGACTGTCGGTGGTCCGCCGCCGCACCGCCTACCGGCTGGGACGCAAGAAGGACAGGCTTCACCTGGTCGAGGGTCTGCTGATCGCGATCGTCGATATTGACGAGGTCATCCAGATCATTCGCTCTTCGGATGAGTCGGCCCAGGCCCGGGAACGGCTGATGTCGATCTATGATCTGACCGAGCTGCAGGCGAACTACATTCTTGAGCTTCGGCTGCGTCAGCTGACCAAGTACTCACGCATCGAGTTGGAGAAGGAGCAGGACGAACTGCGCCGGGAGATTGCCCTGCTGGAGGAACTACTCGGCTCGGAAGTGAAGCTGCGGGCCCTCCTGTCGGAGGAACTTGCAGAGGTGGCGGCGAAGTTCGCCACCTCCCGTCGCACGGTGTTGCTGGAGTCCGAGTCCAGTGCACCACTGAAGGGCACGGTGATGCCCGCGGCAATATCGCCCGGCGGGAAAACGACGCCGTTACCCCTGGAAATTGCTGACGATCCCTGCTGGGTGATCCTGTCGACGTCGGGACAGCTGGCACGCACCGCCGACCAGGAACCGTTCGGTGAGGGCGGGCAACGGGTCAAGCACGACGTGTTCAGTTCGGTGATTCGTTCAACGGCGAGGGCGGAGGTTGGAGCGGTCACCTCGGCCGGGCGAATGCTGCGCCTTCAGGTGATGGATATGCCTGCTCTCGCACCAACCGCCGGGATTCCCAATCTGGCGGGCGGCGTACCGGCGCAGGAGTTCATGACCCTGCTGCCCGGGGAATCCCTGGTGGGGTTGGCACCGCTCGACGCGGTAATCGCCCTGGGCAGTGCGCAGGGCGTGGTGAAACGGGTTGCCCCCGAGTATCCTCTGAACCGCGACGAATGGGAGATCATTTCCCTCAAGCCCAAAGACAAGGTGGTGGGCCTGGCCGCGGCCAGTGACCAGGACCTGCTGGTCTTCATCACGGCCCAGGCGCAGCTGCTGCGTTTCCCCGCATCGACCGTCCGTCCGCAGGGCCGCACCGCCGGTGGTATGGCAGGCATCAAACTGGGATCCGGTGACTCGGTCATCCACTTCGGCGCTGTGGGTGCCGAGGATTCGGCCGCCGTCGTCGTGACGATTGCCGCCGCGAGCGGAGCGCTGCCGGGCACCTCGGCTGGATCGGTCAAGGTGACCGATTTCGCGGAGTATCCGACCAAGGGTAGGGCTACAGCGGGGGTCCGGGCCCACCGGTTCCTCAAGGATGAGGACATCCTGCTGCTCGCCTGGGCCGGACACGGTCCGGCAAAAGCCGCGTCAGCTTCCGGTGTATCCAGGGCCCTCCCCACCGAACACGGGCGCCGTGACGGTTCTGGTGTCACCCTGAGCCAGTCAGTCGACTCGATCGGACCCAGCCTCGTCTAGGGTTGGCCCCGGTCTAGGGTTGGCCCCGGCTAGGGTTGGCCCCGGCTAGGGNAGGGTTGGCCGGGGCCAACCGCGTCCATGGTTTAGATGCGCAGTTCGTACACCCTGACCCGGTGGGTGGCTTCGTAACCCAGACGTTCGTACAGGCCAAGGGCACCCGACGGGTTCTCGGTATCGACGCCCAGGCCAGCGTGCTCGATGCCGTCAGCTTTGAAGCGGCGCATCGCCTCGACCAGCAGGGCCGGGGCGAGCCGCAGGCCCCGCCATTTCCGCCGCACTCCCAGCAGGTCGGTGTAGCCCTCGGTGTGGCCCAGCAGTTCCCCGGACGCGGGATCGTAACTGGCCAGCTGGTAGGCAGCCACTTCGCCGGACGCCTCGTCCACCACCGCGAGGCTCCATTCGGGTTTAAACTCGGGGTGCGTCACGGTGAACCGCCAGGACTCCTCGTCGCGTGGTTCACTCCCCCAGTGGTCCTGGAACGCCTCGTTGTGGGCGAGCCGTACCGCCTCGGACAGATCGTCCGAGAACGTGACAATCTGCAGTCCGGCTGCAATATCGACTTCGGGGATCTCCGTCTGCAGCGGACGGGTCATCTCCGTGAAATACCTGACGACGGCGTTGCCGGTAGCTTCCATCAGCGCCAGCTGGGATGGCACCCGTTCCTCCGCGTAGGTACGCAGCACTCCTGCCCCGGCGCCGTCGTCGTCCAACCGGCGACGCGCGCGCCCCGCCTGCCAGGAGTAGAGTGCGGTACCGATCCCCTGCCGGCGCCTGGCGGGGTCCACCCCACCCATACTGTGAACCACAGTGGACCCGGGATTCCGCTGGATTACCCCAACGGCGCGGGGCACACCCGCATCGTCGAGACCCAGGATGGTGTCCTTTGCCGGGTCGGTTTTCGATGAGCCCAGTATCTGCTCCAGGTCGGCCCGCTCCTCCACCCAGTCCGGCTGGTCTTCCTTGGCCATCCGGTGCAGCAGCTCATGCCAACTACCCAGATCCTTAGGCGTGATGGCACGCCAATGCAGCGGCGTGCCGGAGGGAAAGAAGTCCGATTCTGGCTTTGTCATGGCAAAAGCCTAAATCACCGGGACGGTCAACCATCGGCTGAGCAACCGACATCTTGTTCTACCGCATGTAGAACCTTGGCGAAAAAGAGAGTAGATTTGAAGTACTCATCCACAATTTTAGCGAAGGACTTGCATGGCCACCCTCGGAGAACTCGAACGCACAGTGATGGATTTGCTGTGGGGCACCCCCGGGGCACTGACCGCGAACGCACTGCGCGACATGCTGGCGTTGGCGACGAAGGAAGCCGTGGGCAAGGAGCTCGCCGTCACGACAGTCCTGACTGTCCTCTCACGGCTGGAGAAGAAGGGGCTCGTGGAACGGGAGCGGGAAACCCGCCCGCACCGCTACCGTGCGATCACCAGCCGGGAGGAACACACCGCCGAGTTGATGCACGAAGTCCTCGTCACCGCCCCAGACCGGGAAGCAGTCCTGGCACGGTTCATCGGAAGCGTTTCCGACAGCGAGGCACAGGCTCTGCGCAAACTGCTCGGCAGCTGAACGGATGTTTTGGGCCGCCCATTTTTTGGCCGGGCTCGCCGTCGTCCTCGCCTGGCCTGCGCCGGTAGCCCTGTCTCGGGCAAAGTGGCCCACCCGTTCACCGTTTACGGCGATGATTCTGTGGCAGGCGATCGCCCTCGCGGGCGGACTGTCAATGATTGGCGCGATGCTGGTCTGGGGTCTCGACCCGCTCGGCGACAACCTGGTGGAAGCCCTTGGCCGCTTCGGCGACATGGCGTTTGCCAACCAGCCGGTCGACACGCTCGGCCTGGTCCACGTCTTCGCCCTGAGCGCCGCTGGGCTGCTCAGCGCCCACCTGATCTTTACCCTGCTGCTGACCTACGCCAAGATTCGTGGGCAGCGTAAGCGACACCGGGACATGCTGAACCTGCTCAGCTCCCCGGCAGCAAACCGGCCGGCAACGCTGGTGATCAACCATCCCACCCCTGTGGCCTATTGCCTTCCGGGTGGTGCCAGATCAGTGACCGTGCTCTCCGACGGGCTCCTCGACCTGCTGACCCCCGCCGAACTCGACGCCGTACTTGTGCACGAGCTGGCACACCTGCACCAGCGACATCACCTACTCCTGTGGGCGTTTGCGGCCTGGCGCGCGGCCCTCCCGTGGCTGCCCACGTCACAACTGGCGCAGCGGGCCGTCAACGAGTTGATCGAGATGCTCGCCGACGACGAGGCTCTGAAGCAGGTCCGGGAGCCAGTCCTGGCCCGGGCGATCGCTATCGTCGCCTCCGGGTCGCTGCCCGACCAGCAGGGCGGCTTCGCCCACGGTGACTCGTTTGCGGTGACGGCGCTTGCTCCCGGCGCGACCCCTGACCAGGATGCTGGTGCCACCCTTAACCGGATTCACCGGCTACTCACTCCGCAGCCGCCCTTGTCGCTGCCCCAGCAGGCGGCCGCCCTCGGTGCCTCGGGACTGCTACTGGGGGCGCCGACGCTACTGCTGATTGCCCCCTGGGTGCTGGGTTAGCGCTGCCTGGCGCTGGTTTTATGAGCAATGCTCCCACTGATCGGGCACGGTCACTGGGATTGTCTAGATACTCTCAGTGACCGTCGGTGATCGTTGGGACACTTAGTCGCGGCATCCGGCGCGGCTGGTACAGGAAACTGTGGAAATAATCCGCGCCCCAAACCGGGAGTGTTAGCTCGGCGAGCTAATGAGTTGGCTCGTGGCAGGTGCCATGACGAGCAGTCATGGGAGCGGATCGTGTGGCACTATCTGCTTTCCGGAGATACGAAAGTGGCAGG
>NZ_ALPM01000076.1:7531-40068 GCF_000294595.1 Arthrobacter sp. TB 23
CCCGCCACTTTCAATTCAGTTCACAAAGAAACTCCGTGAGTCAGGGTATTAGCCGTTGACTCGTACGAAGTATGAACCGCCGAGGTCGGACAGTGGGTGCTCGATGGTGAGGTTTGATCCGTTCATGCCGCTGCTGATGACCTTGCCGTTGCCGACGTAGATGGCAATGTGGCCGGGGCGGACGACGAGATCGCCGGGCGCGGGGCTGGAGACCCGGGTTCCGTACTGGTCGAACTGCAGGGGTCCAAGGTCGCCGACGTTCAGGCCGATGGAGCGCAGAGCGCGTTCGACGAGGATGGTGCAGTCCTGGATGGAACCGAGCTGCCCATAGGCCGAGGCGACCAGTGCTGCGCCAACTCCGCTGGCCGGAGCTGCCTTGGCTGCGGGTGCGATCGGGGTGATGGCACCGGAGGCCAGTGTCATCATTGCTGGTGCCGCATCGGCAGCGGGTGCGGCCGGTGCTGGAACTACTGCCGGTGCGGCGGGTGCTGGTGCAGGTGTTGAGTAGAACGCCTGGCTTGCAGTTGCTGCTGGAACGGCGGCTGCACTGACGGCTGCACTGACGGCTGCGCCGCCGGTGAGCTGGATCTGCTGACCTGGGTAGATGATTGAAGCGTAGGATAGGCCGTTTTGCGCCAACAGGGTGTCGAGGTTAATACCGTGCAATGCGGCGATCGCTCCCAGCGTGTCTCCGGCTGCGACAGTGTGGACTCCTGTTGCGGGTGCTGAGACTGCCGGAGCGGTGGTTGCTGCGCCCTGGGTGTAGGTTCCTGCGTGGGCGGTCGCTCCGACGGAGAAGACGAGGCTGCCGGTCGCGACGGCGATGATGGCTGGCTTGCCCAGTGCTACGGCCTTGGTCCTGGCCGACTGGGTCAGACCCTCGAGGGCGATGGAGTGGGTGGTGGCGGCGCGGTGGCGTGCCGAAATGGACTGACGTGACATGATTGTTTGCCTCTCCCATGCCTGCGGGGTGAGCTGTCGGGTTCGGATGGGAGTCACCCGGCCGTCCTCTACCTATGGGCTACGCCTGCCATCGCGAACGATGCTGCAGGTCTAGCACTGGATAGTCAGATCGACTTAACCCCGAGGGTCACCGCGTGCGGTGGCCCGGTGGAAACGTGGTTCCCCCGTCCCTGCCATCTGGATTGTGCGAACGGGTCCCGGTGCAGCGGCAGGGCTCGGCATTCTGCGCGGGAATGTGATCTCGGCGGGGTGCCGGGATCACTCGAATGAGAATACCCCACCGTGGTATCGAAGTCACGTTAAGGTAACGGGATTTTCAAGGATCACCGCACCCGCGGGCCGCCGACCCTCCAGGGAACCTATTTCATCTATCGAGCGTTCACGGCGGGGTGGATCGTCGATGATACTTATAAAGGCCGCGCAGAGCGCATGGTCGAGGACGTACCAACGGCCTCATCTGGGTCCGACCAGAACAGGTCGGAGCATTGAAAGGATAGCGCCGTGAACGCCGGAGCCGGACCTCGGAACAGTACCGATGACACCCCTGGGGCAGCTGCCACGGAAGTCCCCGCGCCGGAGTCCACCGTCGCGGATCAGCCGGTTACCGCCGGTGCGGTGCACGGTTATTCCCCGGACAAGGCGGCCTATTTGCGGCGTCTGAAGCGCATTGAAGGACAGGTCCGTGGGATAGCACGGATGGTCGACGAAGATCAGTACTGCATCGACATTCTCACCCAGGTCGCGGCGGTCAACAGTGCCATGCACGCCGTGAGTTTGGGCCTGCTGCAAAACCACTTGCAACACTGCGTCGTCACCGCAGCCCAAGAAGCCAAAACCACTGGGTCCTCCGAAGCCGTCGACGCGAAGGTCAAGGAAGCAACACAGGCAATCAGCAGACTACTGCGCTGAGCCTTCCGTCGGCGCATATGCGCTCCCAGGCTTCATCAGGTTGGCGTGAGTGGCTTCAATTGGTTAGCCCGGCCGGATGAGCTTCGGGAACGGCCACGAAGACGGTTTCGATTCCCGCGTCGGTGACTTTATCTGCCTCATCGGGCAGAAGCACACCCGAGGGTGTTCATCCGTACCCAGAATCGGTGAGATCCACCTCGCGCCCGGGAAATCCGGCCGGACCAGGGAAAAAGTCAGGCGCTCAAAAGCTGGTACCCGGCCTGCTCGACCGCCGAGCGTACTGCTGCTGAGGGAACCGCCTCGTTACTGTAAACGGTGACCGTGGAGGTCCCGCCGGACACGAGATCAATCTGGACGTCGGTGACGTCATCAATCCCGCCGACTGCAGAGCTAACCCGGGACGCGCACGACCCACAGGTCAGGCCAGCGACACCGAAACTGGCGCTGATGCTGCCAGCTTGGGGAACCGTTTTGGCTTTGCTGTCCTGGGGGGCGCAGCAGGCACATCCGGAAGATGATGTGTCGGTCAGGGTCAGTTCGGAAGAAGTGCCGCACATGAGGGTCTCCAAAAAGTGAGGAATGGTTGTTCGAGAATCAGCGGGTGTAGCCATCCGGGTCATTCACGTTGGCTACAGCTGCTTGAGGGACCTTCTGGGAGTAAGCGGCCCATTTAGGGCCGGACTTCCCACTTGGGTACTCATAAGGTATACCCCCTAGGGGTATATGTCAAGGGTTGATCCGGGTACCCGGATCCCGCAGCGACTGAAGTCACCCTGGGACCGATTGGGACCTAAGACTCTACTTTTGGGCCGACGCTAGGCGGAGACTGGAAATCATCTCGAGGTGAAAGGTATCCGGCATGATGTGGGGTTATGGGCAGGGATCAGCGTGGATGTGGCTTTGGGGCGTCCTCCTGATCATCGGGATTGTGCTGTTGGTACTGCTCGCAGTCAGGGTCCTTGGCAACGGAGGCCGTGTCGGATACGCGTCACGGGATGCCTCAGGGGTGGGCGGCCCGCCCCACGGCCGGAGCACCGCCCACCAGATCCTGGACGAGCGCTTCGCGAAGGGAGAACTCACCGCCGACGAGTACCGCGAACAGCTCGAAGTTCTCGGTGAGGGCCCGTAGCAAACCCCCCATCAGCCGCCGCCAAGCGCTGCTACTGGGGGGACTCGGCATCGCGGGGACGGCGACTGGAGGTGCAGGCCTGATCTGGACGCTAACAACGCGGGAGCCACCCGTCACGGGAAGCGAACTAATCCAACCTCCAGAGTTACGAAGCAACAACGGTCAGCTACAGGTACGGCTGGAAGCCGCACCGGGACAAATATTGCTGGCCGGCCGACAGGCCGCAGCCCTCGGTTACAACGGGGGTATCCCCGGCCCGACACTCCGCGTACAAGCTGGCGATGTCCTCAAGATCAGACTCGTCAACAACCTGGACCAGCCCACCAACCTGCACGTTCACGGGCTTCACGTTTCTCCCGAAGACAATGGGGACAATGTCTTCATCTCAGTCGACCCCGGCAACACCTTCGACTACGAATACAAACTCCCAGAGGATCATCCACCTGGCGTGTACTGGTACCACCCACACCACCACGGCATGGTCGCCGATCAGATCTTCGCCGGGCTCTTTGGAGCAATCATCGTTGAGAATGTGGAACCCATCGAGGTGAGTACGGAACGGGTACTGGTCATTTCGGACACCACCCTGGACGGACTGGGAAACATCGTCGCAGTCCCGGCGATGGAACGGATGATGGGCCGGGAAGGTGAACTGATCCTGGTCAACGGGCAAAGCAACCCGCAATTCAGTGCCCGCCCCCGGCAACGGGAACGGTGGCGCATCATCAACACGTGCGTGTCCCGTTACCTCCGCCTACAGGTCGACGAGGGGCAACTGCAGCTTCTCGGCATTGACTCCGGGCGCCTACCAACACCCGAGAACGTGGATCGACTTCTCCTGCTGCCCGGAAACCGGGCCGATCTTCTCATCTCCATCCCGGCCGGTGATTCCGTGCTCCGAGCGTTCTACCAGCGCCGGGGAAGGGCGCCGGGAATGACGGGACGGGAATCCGGAGCACGCAACAACCCGGCCGACCGCCCCGACGGCTTCGCGCTGGCCACCCTCCACGTGTCCGGCGAACCGGTCGCATCCCTGACAGCCCCGACCACGCAAAAGGGACTGGGAGACCTGAGGTCAGCCCCCATCGCGGCACGCCGGGAAATCGTCATGGCCGGCGGGGGCATGGGCATGATGCGTTTCACCATTAACGGCAACGAATTTAACCGGGACAGAACAGACACAACGGTAGCGGCCGGGAATGTGGAGGAATGGACGCTGACCAACACGAGCCCCATGGACCACCCGTTCCACCTGCACGTCTGGCCGATGCAAATTATTGAAGAAAACGGCCAGGTAGCGAACACAACGATATGGCGGGACGTGGTGAACGTGCCCGCCAACGGAAGTGTCAAAGTTCGGGTGGCTTTCAACGATTTCCGCGGACGCTCCGTCTACCACTGCCACATCCTGGATCACGAAGACCTCGGCATGATGGGGACCATCGAAGTCCGCTGACAAATCCGTAGCAAGACTTATCCGACTGACCTTGTGCCCTTGGCGGGACTTGACCCCACGAGGGGTCAGGCGTCAATCCGCTCCCGGTCCAGGGAGGCGGCGCCAGCCACGATGAAATCCTTGCGCGGGGCGACGTCGCTGCCCATCAACAGATCGAACACCCGCTCAGCCGATTCGGCTTCCTGGATCCGCACCCGCCGAAGAGTCCGGTGCCTCGGGTCCATGGTGGTTTCCGCCAGCTGCTCGGCGTCCATCTCACCGAGCCCCTTGTACCGCTGGATGGGTTCCTTGTAACGCTTGCCCTGCTTTTCCAACTCTGCCAGCAGCCGGGAGAGTTCCTGCTCGGAGTAGGTGTAGATGGTGTCGTTCGTTTTTGACCCGTGGTTGACCACCTCGACCCGGTGCAGCGGCGGGACCGCCGCATACACCCGGCCGGCGTCTACGAGCGGCCGCATGTACCGGAAGAAAAGGGTGAGGAGCAGGGTGCGGATGTGGGCGCCGTCAACGTCGGCGTCGGTCATCAGGATCACTTTCCCATACCGCGCTGCGTCCAGCTGGAAGCTGCGGCCCGATCCGGCGCCCACCACCTGGATCAGCGCCCCACACTCGGCGTTGGCGAGCATGTCCCCCACCGATGCCTTCTGTACGTTCAGGATCTTGCCCCGGATGGGTAGCAACGCCTGATAGTCGGAGGAGCGGGCGAGCTTGGCGGTGCCCAGCGCACTGTCACCCTCGACGATGAACAGTTCGGACCGTTCGACGTCGTCAATCCGACAGTCGGCCAGCTTCGATGGCATTGAGGACGTTTCCAGGGCGTTTTTTCGCCGCTGGGTTTCCTTGTGTACCCGCGCGGAGATCCGGGATTTCATCTCGGCAACAACTTTTTCCAGCAGGAGCGCGCTCTGGGCCTTGTCGCCCCGGGCCGTGGAGTTGAGCTTGGCCAGAATCTCCTTTTCGACCACTTTCGCGACGATTGCCCGCACCGCGGAAGTGCCCAGGATTTCCTTGGTCTGGCCTTCAAATTGGGGCTCTGCCAGGCGCACGGTCAGGACCGCTGTCAGTCCGGCGAAGACGTCATCCTTCTCGATCTTGTCGTTGCCGGCTTTGAGCTTTCGAGAGTTGGCCTCGATCACTTTGCGGAAGGACTTCAGGAGGGACTGTTCGAAACCGCTCTGGTGGGTGCCGCCCTTGGGAGTGGCAATGATGTTCACGAAGCTCTTCACCGTGGTGTCGTAGCCGATCCCCCAGCGCAACGCGATGTCCACCTCGCAATCGCGTTCCACCTCGGCGATCTCGCTATGCCCGTTCTCGCCCAGCACCGGCACCGACTCCTTGAACCGGCCTGAGCCGTGCAGGCGCCACACATCGGTCACCGCGCTGTCCGCTGCGAGGAAGGTGGTGAACTCCGAGATTCCGCCGTCGTGCTGGAAGACTTCCTCCAACGCTCCCGCCTCGGCTGCGGTGCCAGGGAGGCGCCGCTCGTCACGGAGGGTGATCCTCAGCCCTGGGACCAGGAAGGAGGTTTGGCGGGCCCGTGCCTGGAGTTCCTCGTAGGAGAATTTTGCGTCCGGGGTGAAGATTTGCCGGTCAGCCCAGTACCGGATCCGGGTACCTGTCACACCCCGTTTGGTGGTGCCGACCACCTCGAGCCGGGAGCTTTCGAGGAACGGTTCGAACTTGGCGGTCGGTGACGGTGACTTCGCGTCCAGGAAACGGCCAGGTTCGCCACGCCTGAACGACATCTGGTAGGTCTTGCTGCCGCGGTCAACCTGGACATCCAGCCGGGCTGACAGGGCGTTGACCACGCTGGCGCCGACACCGTGGAGGCCGCCGGAGGCCGTGTACGAACCGCCACCGAATTTTCCGCCGGCATGCAGTTTTGTGAAGACCACCTCGACGCCGCTCAGACCGGTCTTGGGTTCCGCGTCCACCGGAATGCCCCGCCCGTCGTCGTGAATCTCGACCGAACCGTCCGGGTGGAGTATCACCTTGATGCTTTGGCCGTGTCCGGCGAGTGCCTCATCCACCGAGTTGTCGATGATCTCCCAGAGACAGTGCATCAATCCGCGGGAATCAGTTGACCCGATATACATGCCGGGCCGTTTACGGACGGCTTCAAGGCCTTCCAGGACGGATAGGTGCCGGGCGTTGTATTCGGTGCTTGGTGGCGCCACGTTGGGTGAGACTCCTTGGCAGGGGGTACAGGTGAGAGGCGACACCGGTCTTCGGGCGCCGCGCCGGGGGCCTCCGGACGCATGGCTTAAGCATATTCCCCCACCCGGGTCGTTCGGCTTAGGCGGGCCGCAGATCAAGCGGCAAAGGTGTGACGACGTCGGTCTATGCTACGCGCTCAGCGAAAGACCACCCAGCCTGCAATAGAACGGCAACGAATAGTGGTTATATGAACTACAGGAACCACTAAGGAGGCAATCATGACAACAGCAGTAGCAACCCGCGAGATGTCCGCGCTGGACCGCTGTGACCGCTGCGGAGCCCAGGCCTATGTGCGCGCAGTTCTTCAGTCCTCCGGTGGTGAGCTGCTTTTCTGTGGCCACCACGCACGTTCCGTCGAGTCGAATCTGCGTCCGCTGACGTCCGAGTGGCAGGATGAGACCAACCGTCTGAATGCAGCACCCGGACCGGTAAGCGAAGACTAAGAGCACCACCGACGGGCCGGCAATCCGGACCCGTTAAATCGAAAGTACCCCCACACTGATGTGTGGGGGTACTTTTTGCTATGGGGCTGGTTTCCCAACCCCATAGCGAGTCCTAGTCCAGGTAGTCGCGCAGCACCTGGGACCGCGATGGGTGGCGCAGCTTCGACATGGTCTTCGATTCGATCTGGCGGATCCGCTCCCGCGTCACCCCGTAGACCTTCCCGATTTCGTCTAACGTCTTCGGCTGACCATCAGTCAGGCCGAAGCGCATCGCCACGACCCCTGCTTCGCGTTCTGACAGGGTGTCAAGAACCGAGTGCAACTGTTCCTGCAACAGGGTGAAGCTGACCGCATCCGCGGGCACCACTGCCTCGGAGTCCTCAATGAGGTCACCGAATTCAGAATCACCGTCTTCGCCCAGCGGCGTGTGCAACGAAATGGGTTCGCGGCCATACTTCTGGACCTCGACAACCTTCTCGGGAGTCATATCCAGTTCAAGGGCCAGCTCTTCAGGCGTCGGTTCGCGGCCGAGATCCTGGAGCATCTGGCGCTGCACACGGGCCAGCTTGTTGATGACCTCGACCATGTGAACCGGAATACGAATGGTCCGCGCCTGGTCGGCCATGGCGCGGGTGATCGCCTGACGGATCCACCAGGTGGCGTAGGTGGAGAACTTGAAGCCCTTGGTGTAGTCGAATTTCTCGACGGCACGGATCAGACCGAGGTTACCCTCCTGAATGAGGTCGAGGAACAGCATGCCGCGGCCGGTGTAACGCTTGGCCAGGGAGACAACCAGACGAAGGTTGGCTTCCAGCAGGTGGTTTTTCGCCCGCTTGCCGTCATGGATGACCCATTCGAGTTCGCGGCGTAGTTTCGGATCGAGCGGCTTGGCCGCATCCTTATCGGCCGCCAGCTTCTCCTCGGCGAAGAGGCCAGCCTCGATGCGCAAAGCAAGATCAACTTCCTGCTCCGCATTCAGGAGGGCCACCTTGCCGATCTGCTTCAGGTAGTCCTTGACGGGGTCAGCGGTGGCACCCGCTGAGATGACCTGCTGGGCAGGGGCGTCGTCGTCGTCGGCGTCTGAATAGACGAAGCCAGATCCGGCCTTGGTCTCAGCCTCGGCTGCGGCCCGTTCGGTGGTTTCGGCAGGCTCGACCGGGTTACCGGCGGCGTCAAGCTCGGGGCTATCGTCTTCGACCTCGGCGGCCGCGGCGTTCTGGGCGGCAGCGGCTTTGGCTGCCCGCGCTGATAGCGGCTTGGCAGCAGCGGTCTTCGGTGCCGCCTTCTTGGGGGCGGCCCGGCGTTTGGTGGTCGTTGCTCCGGGTTCTGTTACATCCGGTGCAGTTGTCTTCTTGGCCGACACAGAGAACCTTTCATACGGCGTCTGTGATGTTACCAAGGGGGCAACACCACTATGACCCTGTCAAGTCCGTGAATGAATTCAAGCGGCTAAACGGGGCGTTCCTCATTGAAGTGGAACCGTCCCGCCCTCTGCCCTACCCAACCATCCTGCGAAGAATGGCCGATCTGACAGAGTAAAACACTACTTGATACACGAACCCGACCGGGTCTCGGTTCCTATTGTCGCACGATTCATGGGCTTCGATAAATCAGCGACCCACCCAAATCGGCTCCTTCGCAACCGGTTACGCAGCGTGTGGCGCACCATTGCGCCACGCCAGATCCCTGTCGCGTGACCATTCGGCGAGCATGCCGCGAGCCACCACCTCCTCGAGAAGTTCAGCAAGTGAATACCCCGGTATTTCCGCCATGGCTTCACCCAGATAGACATGCGCCCGGGACCCCCGACCCCTGGCCCACTCGATCCAGCCCAGCATGGTGAGCAGTGCGGCGCGTGGTTCGCCCACCGCAACAGCTGACAGCCGACTGAACAGGGTGTGGGCAGCATCAACCTGCCCCCACTGCAGTTGCCCTCTGTATTGCCCGATCAGAACATCGCAGAAGTCCCGCGCGTGAGCCTGTGCGGACTCCATTGGCTCGACGGGCAGCTGCTGGTCCGGGTCGAGGCCGAGCAGCGTCCGCGCCGATGCCGGCAGGTGGGCGGGGCCGGTGCCGGTAGGGCGCACGGTGTTGCCTTCCAGACCGTTCGCTGCGGCCTCCCAGCCCAGCGCTGCAAGGACCAGAACGGCGTCACGGATGGGACGGGAAACCAGTGAGGCGAGGAGATGGGCGGCTACCCCGACCTCGGTGATCGGCACCGTGGATGCGGTGCGGGCCAGCAGGCAGTCCCATAGCCGGAGGGTGGCGGCGGCCTGGTTTGGAGTTGTCCAACGATGCCCAAGTTTCGCCTGCTCGCCTCGACAGAGCTTTGCCAGGTCCGCTGGATCAGTCCACGCCGCGGGAAGGTCCGATTCAACTGCGGCGCCCAGAGAGTCAGCAAAGCTGCTGCCGCGGAAAGTCAGCTCAGCGTTCAACGGGCTCGTCAGGACGCTCTCGATCGAATGCCCCGACGGTGGACAGCAACTCGGGTCAGCGCAGAAGTAGTCCCGCCACATGGTGTCGGTGACCAACCAACCGTCGCGCAATTGCAGCCCCACGCCGTCGAGGCATCGGGTGAGGCTTCGCACCAGGTCCCTGCGGGGTGGCGCTCCGGTGCGGGTCAACGGTTCCCTGGTATAGACGGCCAGCAGTGAACCGTCAGCGGTGGTATCCGAGGCGAGGATTGAACAGACACCTGCGGCGTAGCCGTCCGGATCCAGATTATTCGCCGGAAGGTCCACGCGCAGCGTTGCCCCGACCCGCTTCCCACACATGGTCAGGAGCACGAGGCTTTCTTCCGGCTGAAAACCCAAGGTGTGGAGGATGTAGCTGAGAATGTCAGCAGCAGACGTGACCTTGAAGGGCTGCTCCGGCGGTGGGGATGTTGAAGTCATGGCATGAGCATGGCTGTTGTCACCCCGCTACGGGTCCGGTCTCACCGCCATGTGAATAACTGCACCTGATCCGGCGCTGTCGAGGACTAGTCGGTGCCGATGCGGGCTCACCGTGACGGGTTGTCGTCACCCTCGGTGTCGCCGCCGGCGGGGTCAGCGAGGTCCCCGGCTTTGCGGTCCTCTTCGAGTAGCTGCTCCGACTCGTCTGCGGCCTGTGGACTCGCCAGGTATGCCTCGACCGCCGCACCAATCTCGTCAGCGTCAGCGAGCTCGCTATTGTCCTTCACCAGCAGCGACCGGCGCTCGGCGCTTCCGGCGCGCTCGTCGAAGCGCTTCTCCAGCGTGCTGACTACTCCACTGACCTCGGCAGACCCGTCAACCTGACGGGCGATCTGCCGTTCAACATCCCGGCCTGCCTCACGCAACCGGTCGGTGGGAAGCACCAGGGACGCCGAAGCACCCAGGTATTCCAGGGCCGTGACAGCTGCAGGAGGGTACTCAGCCTCGGCAAGGTAGTGGGGGACGTGTACGACGTAACCCACGACGTCGTGTCCCGATTCGATCAGACGCAACTCCAGCAGATGCCCCACCGATGCCTGTAGCTCTGCTGTGGGACGCCACGTGTTCATCCCCTCGATCAGGTCCGGACGGTTGCCGTGAACCGTCACTCCGAGGGGACGGGTATGCGGTACCGGCATGGGAATCGAATTGATCCAGGACACCAGGGGAACCTCGAACCGGTCCACAAGACCGGTGACCGCACTAATAAACCGCTCCCACTGCAGATCCGGCTCAAATCCGGCGAGCAGCAGGAACGGAACGCCCATCCCGTCATAGACCCGGTGGAGTTCAAGCCGGGGAGGGTGATAGTCCGCGAGGTGATCCTCGGCGAAGGTGATGCGAGGCCGCCTGCTGCGGTAATCGATCAACTGGTCGGCGTCGAAGACCGCCACCAGCTCGTGATCCAGGGTGGTGAGCATTTCCTCGATGACCTGGGACACCACGTGGCCCGCGTCGACAAATCCGGTGAATCCAGCAAGAAGAGGAAGTCCTCGCAGCTGCTGCCCGTCGATCAGGTCAGCGTTTGCGTTGAACAGAGTCTCTGGATTAAGCATTTCCCCTCCTAACAAGGTTCTCGGCTTTCAGTACCCGTTACAACGTCAGGGGGACGTACATTCATTCCGCCCGACACCAGGTTCCTTTACAGACTACGATCGATGGAGGAAAGGCGCGGTATGACGCGCTCACCTACCTATCTGTCCAGCACATGGAAGTGAGGAACACACCCAGTGAATATCGCCAGCGAACTCAAGCTGACAGCTGTCACCAAGGACTCCAAGAAGACCGCCGGTGACGCCCTGGTAATCGGCGTCGGCCAACAGTCCGGCGGACCAGTCCTGCTCGACTCCCCGCTCTCGGCGAAGGACGCGGCTGCCCTTGCCGACTCCCTCCCAATGCTCGGCATTACCGGCGGCGCTGACGAGGTTCGCAGGCTGCCCGGCCTGGAGGGCAGCGCTGCGGAGATTCTGGTGCTGACCGGCGTCGGCCGTCTCCCAGCTGACGGAGCGATCACCCCCGAGGCACTGCGCCGTGCCGCAGGCGCTGCAATCCGTCAGCTCATCGGACTTGATTCGGTGACCATCGCGCTGCCCGCACCGACAGTCGCCGACGCCGCAGCAGTGGCCGAGGGCGCAGCAATGGGTGCCTACTCCTACACTGAACACCGCTCCGCCCAGGCAGCAAAGAACGGATCGCCCGCCAAGGAACCGGTCAGCAGCGTCACCATCGTGACTCCCGCCGCGCAAGACAAGTCCTTGAAGGCCGCCCTCAACCGTGCAGCCATCCTGGGCCGCGGCGTCAACATCACCCGCTCGCTGGTCAACCAGCCACCCAGCCACCTGTACCCGGAAACTTTCGCGCAGGCCGCCAAGGATCTGACCAAGGGTCTGCCGATCAAGGTCACGGTGCTGGATGAGAAGCGCCTGGAAAAAGAAGGCTATGGCGGAATTCTCGGCGTCGGGAAGGGCTCGTCCCGCCAGCCCCGGTTGGTCAAGATTGAGTACTCCCCCAGCTCGGCCAGCAAAAGCCTTGCCTTTGTTGGCAAGGGCATCACCTTCGACTCGGGCGGACTGTCCCTGAAGCCTGCTGCTGGCATGCAGACCATGAAGCTCGACATGGCGGGCGCCGCCGTCGTGCTGAGCGCTGTCCTCGCCATTGCCGAGTTGGGCCTGCCCATCAAGGTGACCGGCTGGCTGTGCCTCGCCGAGAACATGCCATCGGGAAGCGCGCAGCGCCCCTCAGATGTGATGACCACCTACGGTGGCCGCACCGTCGAGGTCCTCAACACCGATGCCGAAGGCCGGCTGGTAATGGCCGACGCGCTGGCCGCTGCCAGCGAAGAGGCACCGGATGCCCTCATCGATATTGCCACCCTCACCGGCGCCCAGATGATCGCTTTGGGGCGCCGCGTCTCGGGTGTCATGGGCGACGATGACGTGGTTGATGCAGTCAAGGGTGCGGCGGACCGGTCCGGCGAGCTGTTCTGGCCGATGCCCCTGCCTGAGGAGCTCCGCCCGAGCCTCGACTCCCAGGTGGCTGACATTGCCAACATTGGCGAGAAATTCGGCGGCATGATGACCGCGGCGGTCTTCCTGCGCGAGTTTGTCGGCGAAGTCAACGGTCGGAAGATCCCCTGGGCGCACCTGGACATTGCCGGGCCTGCGTTCAACGAAGGCGCCGCACACGGCTACACGCCGAAGGAAGCCACCGGAGTCGGTGTCCGCACCCTGCTGGCATACGCCGAAGACATGGCCACCACCGCCAAGTAAGCCTGCTGGGCAGTTTCATCCCCGCAACAGGGGTGAGACTGCCCACATCAGGGCGGAGATCGCCCTTCATCAAGTAGATGCTGGCCGGATCTGGGGATAGGGTAAGTCCTGATCACACCAAGTATTCCGCCAAAATCATCAACCGACGGGCGCACTAGCCCGTCACAGATTACGCGAGGGAGCGTCCAAGTGGCCGATACGGCAGCTGCGCAAGAATTCGACATCCTGATTCTGGGCGGAGGCAGCGGTGGCTATGCCGCCGCACTCCGAGCCGTCCAGCTGGGATTCACCGTGGGACTCATCGAGAAGGGCAAACTCGGTGGCACCTGCCTACACAACGGGTGTATCCCTACCAAGGCACTGCTGCACTCGGCCGAGGTCGCCGATACGGCGCGCTCCTCCGAGAAATACGGTATCAAGGCGACATTCGAGTCGATCGACATGCCTGCGGTCAACGCCTACAAGGACGGCATCATTGCCGGTAAGTACAAGGGCCTGCAGGGATTGATCAAGTCCAAGGGCATCACGGTCATCGAGGGCGCAGGCAAGCTCACCGCCACCAACACGGTTGAAGTGGATGGCACTTCCTACACCGGCAAGAACATCATCCTGGCTACCGGTTCCTACTCCCGCACCCTCCCGGGTCTCGAAATTGGCGGGAAGGTCATCAATTCTGATCATGCCCTGAAAATGGAAACGCTCCCCAAGAAGGCCATCGTGCTCGGCGGCGGCGTCATCGGTTGCGAATTCGCTTCCGTGTGGAAGTCCTTCGGCGTCGACGTCACCATCATCGAGGGCCTCCCGTCACTGGTTGCCAATGAGGACGCCACCATCGTCAAGGCGTTCGAACGGGCCTTCAAGAAGCGCGGCATCAACTTCAACACCGGTACCTTCTTCGAAAAGGTCGAGCAGAACGACGACGGCGTCGTCGTCACGCTGGCCGATGGGAAGACCTTCGAAGCAGACCTGATGCTGGTCGCCGTCGGCCGTGGTCCCGTCACTGAAGGACTCGGCTACGAAGAGGCCGGCGTCACCATTGATCGCGGCTTCGTGATCACCGATGAGCGTCTGCACACCGGCGTCGAGAACATCTACGCTGTTGGCGACATCGTTCCCGGCCTTCAACTCGCGCACCGCGGGTTCCAGCAGGGCATTTTCGTGGCCGAGGAGATCGCCGGCCTGAAACCGGTCATCGTCGAAGACGTCAACATCCCCAAGGTCACCTACAGCGAACCCGAAATCGCGTCGGTGGGTCTCACCGAGAAGGCCGCCAAAGAAAAGCTCGGCGCGGACAAGGTCCTCACCCAGGAATACAACCTTGCCGGCAACGGCAAGACCTCCATCCTGGGGTCGGCTGGCCTGGTGAAACTCGTCAGCGAGAAGGACGGGCCAGTAGTCGGGGTGCACATGATCGGCACCCGGATGGGCGAACAGATCGGTGAAGCACAGCTCATCGTGAACTGGGAAGCCTACCCAGAGGACGTGGCGCAGCTGATCCACGCCCACCCCACCCAGAACGAAGCGCTGGGCGAAGCACACCTCGCCCTTGCAGGTAAGGCGCTGCACGGATAACCGTGCACTAAGCTCGCAACTAAGCGTTCCACCAGCATTACTCGCAACCTTGGCGCTGCGGTGCCGGCCCCCTCCACGGGGCCAGCACCGCAGGGCAAAAACTATTCAGGAGAAACGGGGACACTATGTCTGAATCCGTCAACTTACCCGCCCTCGGCGAAAGCGTTACCGAAGGCACCGTTACACGCTGGCTCAAGGCGGTCGGCGACCGCGTGGAGGTTGACGAACCCCTACTCGAGGTGTCCACCGACAAGGTCGACACTGAGATCCCGTCGCCAATTGCCGGGGTCATCGAGGAAATCCTTGTAGCCGAGGACGAGACCGCTGAAGTCGGAGCGCCGCTGGTGCGCATCGGCGACGGGTCGGGCGGCTCGGACGACTCCGCTGCGTCGGGGGACGCGGCCGAGGAGCCTGCCGCAGAGGCCGAAGAGCCCGCAGCTGAAGAACCAGCCGCCGAGCCCGAGCCCGAGGAGAAAGCCCCCGAGCCCGCCGCTGCCGAGTCCTCCGCTGACTCCGCTGACTCCGCTGACGACTCGTCAGGCGGCGAGAGCACCGAGGTGACCCTTCCCGCCCTCGGCGAAAGCGTCACCGAAGGAACCGTCACCCGGTGGCTCAAGGAAGTTGGCGACGACGTCGAGGTGGACGAGCCCCTGCTTGAGGTCTCCACCGACAAGGTCGATACCGAAATTCCGTCGCCAGTCGCAGGGAAGCTGCAGGAAATCCGGGTTGGTGAGGACGAGACCGTCGAGGTTGGCGCAGTCCTCGCCGTCATCGGCTCCGGCGGATCTGCTCCGGCCAAGGCAGAAGCTGGCGCTGAGCCGGTCGCTGCGGCGTCGTCAGAAGAGCGTGAAGAGCCAGTAGCAGAGCCTGCCAAGACGGAGGACGCCCCGAAGGAAGAGGCTCCCACACCGAAGGAAGAGGCCAAGCCGAAGGAAGAGGCCAAGCCGGCTGCGCCCAAGGCGGCCGAAGAGAAGCCCGCCGAGAAGAAGCCCGCGGCGGACAAATCCTCCGAGGACAAGTCGGGCGGTTCCGATGCAGCCTACGTGACTCCCCTGGTGCGTAAGCTCGCGAACCAGCAGAACGTCGATCTGCAGTCCGTAAAGGGCACTGGAGTGGGCGGTCGGATCCGCAAGCAGGACGTGCTGGAAGCCGCTGAGGCAGCCAAGAAAGCACCCGAGCCGGCTGCAGCTCCCGCTGCACCATCAGCTCCAGCACCGGCAGCGCCGTCGCCTGAGGCCTCGAAGCTGCGTGGCACCGTCGAGAAGGCGCCACGCATCCGCCAGACCATTGCCCGGCGGATGCGTGAATCGCTTGAGGTGTCCGCCCAGCTGACCCAGGTCATTGAAGTGGATATGAGCAGGGTGGCGCGACTGCGTACCTCAGCGAAGGACAGTTTCCAGGCCCAGAACGGCGCGAAGCTGACCTTCCTCCCGTTCATCTCAAAGGCCGTCACCGAGGCGCTCAAGCAGCACCCAAAGCTGAACGCATCCTTCGATGAAGAAGCCAAGGAAATCACGTACCACGACGCCGAGCACCTGGCGATCGCCGTGGACACGGAAAAGGGTCTGCTGGTTCCTGTCATCAACGATGCCGGTAACCTCAACCTGGCTGGCCTGGCGAAGAAGATTGCCGACGTCGGCTCCCGGACCAAGAGCGGGAAGATCGGTCCGGATGAGCTGTCGGGCGGTACCTTCACGATCACGAACATCGGGTCGGTCGGCGCACTGTTCGACACCCCGATCATCAACCAGCCTCAGGTGGGAATCCTGGGCACCGGTGCGATCGTCAAGCGTCCCGTGGTGGTGACCGCCGACGGCGAGGACACCATCGCCATCCGGTCCATGATGTACCTCAGCTTGACCTACGACCACCGCCTGGTCGATGGTGCCGACGCTGGCCGCTTCCTGCAGTCATTGAAGGCACGCCTTGAAGCCGGCGCATTCGAATCGGATCTCGGCCTGTAACACGCACCATCCCCGAGGTCAGTAATCAACCATGAAGGAGAACAGTTATGGCTACAGTACGTAACGCCCACACCGTCTGGAGCGGCAACCTGCAGGCCGGAAGCGGCCAGGTCAGCCTCGACAGTTCGGGACTTGGCACCTACGACGTCACCTGGAAAGCCCGTTCGGAGGAAGCAGGCGGCAAGACCAGCCCTGAAGAGCTGATTGCTGCCGCCCACTCCTCATGCTTCTCCATGGCGTTCAGCCTGGCGCTCAGCGAGGAAGGCAAGACGGCCGACCGGATTGAGACCAAAGCCGAGGTTGATTTTGTGCCCGGTGAAGGAATCACCGCCATCCGGCTGATCCTGAACGCTGCGATCCCGGACATTGAGGACGCTGATTTCCAGCGGATCGCCGAGTCCGCCAAGACCGGCTGCCCTGTGTCCCAGGCCTTGGCCGGGGTCAAGAGCATCACTGTTGAGGCAACCCTGCAGTCCTAGTTCCACGCAAAAGAGGCGGCCAACCGGATATCCGGTTGACCGCCTCTTTTGTTTTCCCCGGAGGGTTAGCTCTTCGTCGGCCGTGGCGGTAACGGGCCCGGGTTGAGCTGGGGGTGGTTGGTCCGCACTGGCGGTACATCGGTGGGTAGCTCGGAGATCATCTCCCGCAGGATTGCGACACCCTGCTCCAGCTGAGGATCTTCCCCAGCCGCATAGGCGTGCGGCGGGAACGGGACCTCGATATCGGGGTCCACTCCGTAGTTCTCCACACCCCACCCGACGCCGCCGGTCATCCAGAATGCGTATCGCGGCTGTGTGACGGCGGTGCCGTCGGCCAGCGCGAACCGGCCATCGATTCCGACGACGCCACCCCAGGTGCGCGTGCCGATGACGGGCCCGATGCCCCTGAGTTTGGCTACCTGGGTGATGATGTCGCCGTCGGATCCCGCGAACTCATCCGTGAGGATGACCACGGGTCCGCGCGGGGCATGCGCGGGATAGGTACCTGGTTGCTCACCACGGGGGAAGGACCAGGCGGTGACCTTCCTGCCAATGAGTTCGGCCACGAGTTGCGAGGTGTGGCCGCCACGGTTGCGTCGCACGTCGACCACCAGGCCGTCGCGTGCGGTTTCACGGTCAAGATCACGGTGCAATTGCGCCCAGCCGCGCGCCACCATGTCCGGGATGTGAAGGTAGCCGAAGCTGCCGCCCGAGGCCTGGTGGACGATTGCCCGGTTGGCGTTGACCCAATTCTGGTAGCGCAGGCGTTCCTCACTGCGAAGCGGAACTACTGCAACGCGCCGGACTGATGCGGCGTGGGTTTCATCCCCTGCGCTCTCCTCCGTGTCCTCCCCTGCGTCTTGTCTTGAGGGCCGGAGAACTGTGAGTTCGACCGTTCGGCCGGCGGCACCGGTAAGGAGCACGGCCGGGCCGTGGGCCAACGGTACTGGGACACCGTCCACCGCTGCGATGATATCTCCCTCGGCGACTGCCACCCCTGGCGCAGTCAGAGGGGAGACCGCCTGCGGATCGGAGGACTCCCCGGCGAAGATGCGTTGCACCACCCAGCCGTGGGCTGATGGGGCCAACTCGGCGCCGAGGAAACCCTGTGCGCCGGTTCCCGGCTCCCCGAACAGCAGCGGAGTGACATAGGCGTGGGATGTCCCCAGCTCCCCGTGAACCTCCCACAGGACGTCCACCAGGTCGTCGTGCGACCCGAGCCGCTCCACCAAGGGACGATACCGGTCCCGGATGGCTGGCCAGTCCACGCCGCCCATATCTTCGGCCCAGAAGAAGTCACGCTGCAACCGCCAGGTCTCGTCGAATGCCTGACGCCACACGCTGACCGGGTCGAGGAGCACCCGGATCCGGCCCAGGTCCACCTCGACGTGGTCGGGTGAGTCCTTCTCCACCTTGCCCTTGGTTGGGACAGCAGTCACCTTCCCGGCGTGGATGAGCACAACCCTGCCGCCGTCGGCGCTAACTTCGAAACTGTCGACCTCGGCTGCCAGTGTCTCCGCGTCGCGTTTCGCGAGGTCGAAGCGCTCCAACCGTTTCGCCGGATCCTTGGCCGTGGTGGTGGCCCGACCGTCACCGGTCACACCGAAGCGCTCGGTTGCCGTCCACAGCAACGCGCCATCCACCGCGCGAAGCCCCTCATAGCCGCCCTGGGGCACGGGTACCGCAACGATCCGCTCTGCCAGTCGATCAGGATCGACGACGACGCACAGGTCCGGTTCGCCGTCGTCGTCCCTGCCGCCCACGGACCGTTGGGATCCGGCGGCCCCCAAGGCTTCTGTGGAATGCACCGACGGCCCAAACGGTGACGGCGTGTCAGCGGCGAGGGCCACCAGGAAGGGTTTCGTGGACACCGGGAAGCTCAGGTCAAAACGGTGGGTGTCATACACCGGGTCAAAGCTGCGGTCAGAAAGGAAGGCCAGGTACCGGCAGTCGCGGGTAAACACGGGTGAGTGATCCCGGAACCGGCCATCGGTCACATTGAGGATCTCGGCACCGGGCTCCGCCCGGGCCAGCCGGACCCGGGTCCTGGCACCTTCACCCGTCACCGGTTCCGCCCAGGTGAGCCACTGCGAGTCAGGGGAAAACGCCAGGTCATCGACCGCGCCGTGGGTGGTTGAGCCCAGAGTGAAGAGTTCGCCGGTGGAGATTTGGAGAACCAGGATTTGACCCATCTCGCCGGCCACAGCCACGCGGGTTCCGTCGGGACTGGTGACCAGGTTGCTGGCCCGGAACGGTCCATCGAATGCCCACCGCGACAGGCCTGCCGCTGCTGCGATGTCCTGTGCGGTGACAATGTCCGAGTCGGGCGCGCCCCCTTCGGACTGGGTTTCATCACCGGGCTGGGTTTCATCACCGGGCTGGGGCTTCGCCCCGGGCTGGTGCCCGGAACCCGAGGGGACGTCAGCGCCGGGGCGGCCTGCGCCGTCGGACGTTCTGACCGCGGGAACGGGGGCCGGCAGATCCGGCTCCTGCGCTGCGTGTGTTGAGGGAACGGCGGCGGCCGATGAGGTGGATTCTGACGCAGGACTGTCGGTGCCGGCGGAAAGGCCCGCGTCAAAGACGTTGCGGATATACAGCGCTTCTTCACCATCGTGGTCGGCGATGTAGGCCACACGGTCGACGCCGAGGGGCCGCCCCAGCCGCGCGCGAACACCCGCGGTGGCCTCCACCACGCGTGACGGTCCATCCCGGTGCGTCAGCCAGTGCAGGGTGCCGTGGCTCTCGACGACGCTGGCAGACCCCGTCGCTACCGGGGTGGCTGCCGCGAGGTGTCTGACCACGTTCAGCGGCTGGGGGCGCCGTCCGGTGGTGGCTGAGCCGAGTGAGATATCAAGTTTGACCGGTTCAGCATCGAGCGACTGCAGCAGCCAGATCGATCCCGCGGACTCAAACACAATCCGGGTGCCATCGGAGGTGGCATGCCGTACGTAGAACTCCTCGTGGTCGGTGTGGCGTTGCAGGTCCTCACCCTGGGGTGTCACGGAGTACAGGTTGCCGTAGCCTTCGTGGTCAGACAGGAAAGCCAGCCGGTTATTGATCCACATCGGATCGGCCAGGTTGCCGTCGAGCTCGGGGAGGAATCGGGCGAAGTCCCCCGACCCGTCCGCATCCATCCAGAGTTTGCCGGCTGTTCCGCCGCGGTATCGCTTCCACCAGGCGGGCTCGCGGGTCAAAACGCTGGAAATAACGAGGGGACGCTCGTCGCCGACAGCCGGGCCGGGCACTATCGCATCGAGTGGTCCGTAGGGGAACGCGGTTTGGGCGGAGCCGTCCAGCGGGACCCGGTAGCCCCAGGCGTGGCGCGGGTCCTCGTGTCGGAACGCGCTGGTGGCGATGACCTCCCCGTCAGCCGTGAAGCCTCGAACCTTCGTGCTCTGGTGGCCCCAATAGGTCAGTCTGCGGAAGTTTCCGCCCTCGGTGTCGGCGGCGACAACCTCGGGTGCACCCGCCTGGGTGACGGTCCAGGCGATGGTTGCTCCGTCGGGAGAGAATCGGGGCCCGCGGGCAGGCAGCTGCATTGCTGAGATCCGCCAGGCGCGTCCCCCCGACAATGGTGCGACCCAGACATCGTTTTCTGCTACGAAAGTGAGCAGGTCACCGTGGACATGTGGAAAGCGCAAATAGTGTGAGGAACCCATCCGACGATCATAGCCACGAACCTTGTTGGCAGTGGCGTCGAGGGGCCGCGGGGAAGCCCGTCCTCACGGGCGGAGCCTGTGGTTCCCATTGGGACCGTCGGGGTGGTGGGATAGGGGTATGAGAATTCTGATTTCCGGTGCATCCGGAACCATTGGCAAGGCCTTCATCAAACAGTTGGAACCGGGAAAACATCAGGTGAAACGGCTCGTCCGCCGGGCACCGTCGGGGCCTGACGAAGTCCAGTGGGATCCTGTGGCCGGAGGCCTCGATCCGGCGATCATGGATGCCACCGATGCAGTGGTCAACCTATCGGGCGCGGGCATCGCCGGGGCGCCGTGGACGAGGAGTTACAAGGAAACGCTGTACTCCTCCCGGCTGACCGCGACCCGCACCCTGGTCGAGAGCATGCGTCGGGCAGATTCACCGCCGACAGTATTCCTCAGCCAGTCGGCGTCTGGCTACTACGGCAACCGGGGGTCCGAGGTTTTGCCGGAGAGCGCAGCCTCGGGTGATTTGCTGCTCTCTGACATCTGTCGGCGGTGGGAAGCTGAGGCACTCCGGGCGCCCTCGTCGGTACGTACTGTCCTCATGCGAACCGGTGTGGTGATGTCCACCAGCGGCGGCGCGCTGCCCAAGTTGCTGGTCCCGCTGCGATTTTTTGTGGGCGGGCCGTTGGGATCGGGAAACCAGTGGTGGCCGTGGGTGACCCTTGATGATCAGGTTCGAGCGATGGCGTTCCTCCTTGAGGCTGAGGTCAGCGGACCGGTCAACATCTCCTCGCCTTCCCCCGCGACGCTGACCGACCTGACCGAGGCTCTCGGTGCTGCGTTGAACCGGCCCACCCGCTTCAGGGTTCCTGAGTGGGTCCTGACCGCGGTCCTTGGCCAGCTGGCCAAGGAGTTGTTACTGCCAAGCGCACGGCTTGACCCCACAGTGCTCAAGAATGCGGGATTCGAATTCCGGCACAGTTCATTGGACGACCTGGCCCGATGGGTTCGCGAGTCCCGATAACCGAGCCGGAACAACACCAACAAACAACGGGCGGCGCCCCGGGTTCTAGGGCTCGTGGACGGCGGAAATCCGCCAGTGATCAGGTCCTCGCTGAAGAACGAAGACCAGTTGCTGGGTCACTGGCGAGGTCTCGGTCCGGTGCACATCTCCACTGGGGGTGACCTCGTCGAAGCCAGAGGTGGTGGCCGTGGCGGCGACCGCAACAACATGGCCGCCAGGACCGGCACTGTCAGTCGCCACGGCGGCGCCCGATGACAGTTCGACCGGTGTGAGGTCTGTCAGTTCAATCGTGAGCCCGGACAGGGTGTGTCCGCGGTCCCTCAGTTCCAGCACTGCTTCCTCGTCGGCGGCCATGGCTGGTGATGAGGGCACATTGACCAGCTTCAGGAGTTCGGCGTCGGCAGTCTCAAAGGCTTGTTCCCTGAGCCGGGACAGGAGAGGCAGGACCGTCAGGGGATCGGCGTCGGCGAGTGCAGTGGACGCAACGGCCGCGGAGGGGGCCGCCGCGGTGGAGCGGGTTGCCTCCTGCGATGGTGGGATGTCTGCCGTGGCGGCAGTCTCACCCTGGCCAGGCGGAGTGCTGGAAGGGCCGCTGCCATCCAGCGCGCCCGGGGCCTCTCCCCCGATTCCCAGCAGCGTGCCTGCGAACAGTGCACCGCAGACGGAGAGCACAATCATGCTCAGGGCGGTAACCGCCAGTCCGACTAGCCGGGCCGGACGGCGGGTCCGATGGGTTGCTGGCCGGCGATCGGAGGGCTGATGTTCGCCCGACTGGTGATCGCCAGGCCGACGTTTTGCGGGCCGGTGTTTGCCTGCCGACCGGCGCCGTCCCGTTGGCGGGTTGGCTGAACCAGTAGTGGACCTGCGCGTCCTGAGATGCGGCAACACATCCGGGTGGACGGCTGCCACCAGATCAAGCGGCTCGGCCTGCGCCGTGCGCTGCACGGCCCGGGCAAATTCGCTGGCGGTGGGTCTCTCCCCCGGTTCTCCTTCCAGGCCCCAGTTGATGAGGTCCATGAGGTCCTCGGGCGCTTCCGGCACCAGCAGGGAAAGCGGCGGCCGCTGGATCGCCGGCCCCGGAACCCGCCCGGTCAGGGCGAACCAACCGACAGCGGCAAGCGCATAGATGTCAGCCTCGGTATTCAGCCCGTCAGGGTCCTGAGGCGTCTCCTGGAAGCCTGGTGTGCCGCCCGCACGATGCCTGGCTTCCCCCAGCAGGCGACCGACCCCGAAGTCAGCCAACAGCGGTTTGCCCACTTCCGTAAACAGGATGTTGCCGGGCGCTACGTCCCCATGGACGGCTCCCAGGCCGTGCAGGAACGCCAGCACCTGCGCCAGCGGGGTCAGCACCGTGACAACCTCCCCCGGAGGAAGAGGGCCTCTCACGGAGACGAGGTTCAGCAACGACCCACCGGCGGCGTATTCCATTCGGAGGCCCATCCCCTGGTCAGTGTGGATCACTTCATGGAGGGTCACCAAATGCTCATGCGGGAACCGGGCAAGGAACCGCTCCTCGCCACTCACAGCATCGGATCGCAGGGGATCAGCGCGGGCCGGGCCAAGAACCTTCAACGCGAAGAACTCTCCGGAGTCGTTCCGAATCAGCCAGACGCTCGCGCTGCCGCCGCGACCCAGCAGACGCTCACACTGGTAACCCGTAAGCAGCGGCGGGGTGGAAATCGGTTCCTCCTCGCCACCCTTGCCGGTGCGGCTGCTGTCCATGCACCAGTTGTAGCGGATCCCGGAAAACCTCGCAGAAGTTATCCACAGCAGCCCCGTGGCATGCATCAATGTCAGCGATGTCCCCGCGCAGGTCTACCCTTAACCCCATGACACTTCAATATTCGCGTGTTGGACTGGATCCGGAATTCGTTGACTATGAGGCTGGCTGGGATTTGCAGCGGAAGCTCCACGCCGGTGTGGTGGCAGGAACAGCACCGAGCACAGTCCTCTTGCTGGAACACAGTGCTGTGTATACGGCAGGGCGGCGCACCGAGGACCAGGAGCGACCGTTTGATGGGACGCCGGTGGTACCGGTCGATCGAGGCGGGAAACTCACCTGGCATGGCCCCGGCCAACTGGTGGGCTATCCCATCCTGGCTTTGCCGGAACCCACCAGGGTGACCGGCTACGTGGCCATTCTTGAAGACGTGATCATCGCGGTCCTGAAAGATTTCGGAATCAACGGGATCCGCATCGACGGCAGGTCAGGGGTGTGGGTCGCCGCCGATGACACCCGTCCGGACCGCAAGATTGCCGCCATCGGGATTCGCATTAACCGCCGGGTCACCATGCATGGGTTCGCGGTGAACTGCAGCAACGACCTCGCACCCTTCGCCCAGATTGTGCCGTGCGGAATTTCCGACGCTGGCGTGACCACAATCTCCGCTGAAACCGGCTACAGGGTGACCCCAGCGGACATCGTTTCGCGGATTGAAGACGAACTGCGCAAGAATGAACTATTACTGGTTGCCGAGGCGGCAGAAGATTTCCGCCCGTCAAGCACAGCCAACCCAGCCGGTCTGATCCGGCCGGAAGGAGCATGACCCGTGAGTCTGGCCCCCGAAGGACGCCGCCTTCTCCGCATTGAGGCGAGAAACGCCGAGACCCCGGTGGAGCGTAAACCCGACTGGATCAAAGCGAAGGTGAACATCGGCCCCGAGTTTGTGGCGATGAAGAACCTGGTGAAGAAGGAAGGCCTCCACACCGTGTGCGAGGAGGCGGGCTGTCCCAACATCTTCGAATGCTGGGAAGACCGCGAAGCCACCTTCCTGATCGGCGGTTCGGAGTGTACCCGTCGCTGTGACTTCTGCCAGATCGATACCGGCAAGCCGCAACCGCTGGACCGGAGCGAGCCGTTCAAGGTGGCCCAGTCCGTTCAGTCAATGAATCTGCGCTACGCCACCGTGACCGGCGTCGCCCGCGATGATCTTGAGGACGAGGGTGTCTGGCTTTACGCCGAGACTATTCGCCAGATCCACAGCATGAACCCCGGCACCGGCGTCGAGATCCTCATTCCCGATTTCTCGGGCAAACCTGAGCACATTCAGGCGATCTGCGATGCTGCACCCGAGGTGTTCGCGCACAACGTCGAGACGGTCCCCCGGATCTTCAAGCGCATCAGGCCCGCGTTCCGCTACGAGCGGTCATTGGACGTCATCACCCAGGGCAGGGACCTGGGCATGGTCACCAAATCCAACCTGATCCTTGGCATGGGCGAAACCCGGCAGGAAATTTCTGGAGCCATGCAGGACCTGCACGACGCCGGCTGCGACCTGATCACGATCAACCAGTACCTTCGACCCAGCGAACGCCACCTCCCCGTGGACCGCTGGGTGAAGCCCCAGGAATTTGTCGAACTCCGTGAGGAGGCCGAAGAGATCGGATTCCTCGGCGTCATGAGCGGACCGTTAGTCCGGTCCTCCTACCGTGCCGGCCGACTCTGGGCGCGCGCCATGCGCAAGAAGGGCCTGGAACTGCCCGCAGCGCTGGCGCACATAGAAGATTCCGGATCGACGTTGCAGGAGGCGTCAAGCCTCGCGCCCACGGGCTAGCCCGACAGCGAGCCGCCACCCAAGGCATTGGGCCGGGGTGGTTTCGACGCGTCCAATCAGCGACCTGGATCACGTAGAATTGAAGCATTATGGCCAACAGCACTGAATCAGACGGATCATCCACCCCTAAGCGACGCCTCTTTTCCCGGAAGCCGAAGCCCGAAAAGGGACCGAAGAAGACCGGGCGGATGAAGCAAATCTCCGAGGTCTTCAAGATGACCCGGCGGAATGATCCCAACGTGGTGTGGATCATGCTGCTGGCGTTCCTGTCGATCGTCGCCGTCGGTCTGGTCATCGGTTTCCTGATCCAAAACTGGATCACCATGCTGATCATCGCCATCCCGCTGGGCTTCCTCGCCGCAGTGTTCATCCTGTCCCGTCGTGCCGAGCGTGCCGCGTTCTCGCAGATCGAAGGACAGCCCGGGGCTGCCGGCGCCGCACTCAGTGTGCTTCGGCGAGGCTGGATCCTGCAGGATCAGCCCGTCGCGATGAACCCGCGGTCGCAGGATGCGGTCTTCCGCGCTATCGGCCGGCCTGGCATCGTGCTGGTTACCGAAGGTCCGACGGCTCGGGTCAAACCGCTCGCTGATGCTGAGAAGCGCAAGATGGCGCGGATCGTCCCCAACGTGAAGGTTCACGTCATCGAAGCCGGTCGCGGCGAGGGCCAGGTGCCCTTGGCCCAGGTCGCCAAGAAGGCGCAGAAACTCAAGAAGAATCTGACCAAGCAGGAAGTTCAGGCGGTCAACAAGCGGCTGACCGCCCTGGGCACCAAGCTGCCGATCCCCAAGGGCGTTGATCCGTTCAAGGCTCGTCCGGACCGCAAGGCCATGCGGGGGCGCTAGGTCCGCACGAACGCAGGATTGGTTTGAGGGTCGACCTCGCTATCGGAGAGTGTTTCTCACCGAAGCGAGGTCGGCCCTTTTAGTTGGGTAGCGTAAGGATTTCGGCGCCGTCGTCAGTGATGGCGATGGTGTGTTCGCTGTGGGCCGTCCGGCAGCCGGTGTCGCTCCGCAGCGTCCATCCATCAGGGTCGGTGACGAGTGTCGCAGTGTCCACCATGACCCACGGCTCCAACGCGAGCAGCAGCCCGGGCCGGAGCACATAGCCACGTCCTGGCCGACCCATATTGGGTACATGTGGATCCTGGTGCATCGTCGAACCGATGCCGTGTCCACCAAATTCGGTGTTGATCGGATACCCCGCATCGGTAAGGACCCGACCTATTGCGTAGGAAATGTCGCCAATCTTCACACCGGGACCCGCTGCGGCTATGCCTGCCTTCAGGGCACGTTCGGTGGCCCTGATCATCTCCACACTCTCCGTGGGCTGAGCCTCGCCGACGATGAAGCTGATCGCCGAATCAGCGGCAATGCCGTTCTTTGATACGGCGAGGTCGAGGGTCAGCAGGTCCCCGTCCGCGAGAGCGTAATCGTGGGGCAACCCGTGAAGCACAGCGTCGTTGACCGCGGTGCAGATGTAGTGACCAAACGGCCCGCGTCCGAACGACGGCGCGTAGTCCACATAGCAGGATTCGGCACCGGCGTCGGCAATCATCGTCTTCGCCCAGTTGTCGATGTCCAACAGGTTGGTGCCGACTCTCGCCCGGCTCTTCATCGTCTGCAGGATGTTGGCGACCAACGCTCCGGCGTCTTTCGCCCGGCTCAGTTCGGCCTTGTTCAGGATCTCGATCATTCGGTGTCCTTCGTTTGAAGTCAGTGTTTATCCGGGTCAGCCTAGGAAGCCGCGCTGTCCCCTGATGCGGTGAGGAGTTCTGGTCAGATCCTGACCAGAACTGTTTGGACTGCACGGTCGTGGACTCCGCGCTGGTCGCGGTCCACGATGACGGCCGGGATCACCAGGCAGATCAGGAGGGTCCGGACCAGGGCCTTGCCGTATCCGGCCGGGCGTCCCGTGAGCGTCTGAACCTGCATGCCCATGATTCGATGCCCGATGCTGTAGCCAAAGAACCCTACGAGCAGGACCTGGGTGAGGGCGAAAATTCCCAGGGTGGCAAAACTGTTGTAGTCGAAGAAACCGTAGGAGATCAGCGACGCCAGCGCCCAGTCAATGAGCAGTGCGCCGACCCTGCGGCCGGGACGGGCGATTGATGCGGGACCGGTTTTGGGACGCCCCATCCCCTTGCCCGGCCAGTCGGTGGAACTGTCGGAGGGGGTTCCGCCGAGCCATGAGCCGATGTCGTTTCTGTCTACCACTCCTTAATCTTAACGCGTTCACACCGCGGGGCTGCGCGTCGCCGTCGTCGTCATCCAGACGCCTCATCTGACCCGCAGCGCCAAATCAGGCTAGGCTGAAAGAGCCTTTAGTCCAGACCAGCCATTAAGTAACGTGCCGGAAACAATTGCGACACCAGTGGGAAACTGCCAACTCGTACAGTTGTAATCATTGCGGCGGCGGCGCTCAATGCCACTGATCTGCGCCCGGTCGTTACCCCCACATGCGTTAGGAGCATAAACGATGTTCAAGAATGCGGACGAAGTCCTCAAGTTCATCGCTGACGAAGACGTGAAGTTTGTCGACGTCCGATTCACCGACCTTCCCGGAGTGCAGCAGCACTTCAACGTTCCCGCGAAGACAGTCGATGCCGACTTCTTTGTGAACGGGCAGCTGTTTGACGGGTCATCGATCCGCGGCTTCCAGGGAATCGCCGAGTCGGACATGCAGCTGATACCGGACCCCACGACTGCGTTCATTGATCCCTTCCGGATGGAGAAGACGCTCGCGCTGAGCTTCTCGATTGTGAACCCTCGGACCGGCGATCCTTACCACCGTGACCCTCGCGGCGTGGCAGAACGCGCTGAGGCTTACCTGAGCTCAACCGGCATTGCGGACACCGCGTTCTTCGCCCCGGAAGCCGAGTTCTACATCTTTGACAACGTGCAGTACGAGTCCCTGCCCCAGGGCAGCTTCTACAAGGTTGACTCGATTGAGGCTCCCTGGAACAGCGGCCGCGAGGAAGAGGGCGGGAACCTTGGCAACAAGACCCCGTTCAAGGGCGGCTACTTCCCTGTCTCTCCTGTCGACAAGCAGGCTGACCTCCGCGACGCGATCTGCGTCGAACTGGACAACGCCGGCCTCGAGGTTGAGCGGTCCCACCACGAGGTAGGTGGCGCGGGCCAGGCTGAGATCAACTACAAGTTCACCACCATGACGCATGCTGCTGATGACCTGCAGAAGTTCAAGTACATCGTCAAGAACGTTTCCGATGCGTGGGGCAAATCGGCAACGTTCATGCCGAAGCCTGTCTTCGGTGACAACGGTTCGGGCATGCACTGCCACCAGTCGCTGTGGAGCGCCGGCGAGCCATTGTTCTACGACGAGCGCGGCTACGCGGGACTCTCCGACATGGCCCGCTGGTACATTGGCGGCCTGCTGAAGCACGCCTCGGCGGTACTGGCATTCACCAACCCGACGGTGAACTCCTACCGTCGCCTGGTCAAGGGTTTCGAAGCCCCGGTCAACATGGTGTACTCGCAGGGCAACCGCTCGGCTGGTATCCGGATCCCGATCACCGGTTCCAACCCGAAGGCCAAGCGCATCGAGTTCCGCGCGCCGGACCCCTCGTCCAACCCGTACCTGGCCTTCGCAGCACAGCTGATGGCTGGCCTAGACGGAATCAAGAACCGGATTGAGCCAGCTGATCCGATCGACAAGGACCTGTACGAGCTCCCCGCTGAGGAAGCCAAGGACATCCAGAAGGCTCCGGGTTCACTGGAGGAAGCTCTGCTCGCCCTTGAGGCTGACAACGAGTTCCTGCAGGCCGGCGGCGTCTTCACCCAGGACCTCATCGACACCTGGATCGAATACAAGCGCGAATTCGAGATCATCCCGCTGTCACTGCGCCCGAACCCTTACGAGTTCGAGCTCTACTACGGCGTCTAGCTAGATCAAAGGGACGCGGCGGGTTTAGTCCGCAGACAGTCCGCAAGAATTGGCAAGATAATAGGTGGGCCCCTCCGTTTTGATGGTGGGGCCCACCTGCCATCTACAAGACTTGCGCTCGAGCGGTAGTCTGGTGGAAGGGAGCGTGGCGCGCATCAAATCGCCACACGATACGAGGGAGTTTTGTTGACGATCGATGCCGATCTTTCCAAATGGGGCGAGTTGGGCGATATGGTCACCTTGCCTCTCAACTACTCGCATGCGCCGATTGCGGAAGCGATCATAGAGTTCGTAACTGAGCCGTGCGAGAGTTTAGACATGGTCGCTTTGGAAGATCTGCTCGGTTCTGAGGACCACTACTCGGATCCCGAACCCGCAATGTCATTCAAGGGCGAAGTGTCGGTCGTTGAGGCCGAAGTGATCGGCGGAGTCAAAGGAACAAAGGTTGGTTATGTCTACCGTCGGGAGGACGGAAAGCGGGTAATTCAGGCTCATCGAGATAGGTTCATATTCTCTTGGTTGCCTCCGTATCTCCATTGGGATGAGTTTGTAGACGAGGCCATGTCTTACTGGCGACGCTACGTAGCCATTGCTCACCCTGAGCAGCTCGTCCGAATCGGCGTACGATTCGTGAACCGGATCGAGCTGCCGAACCGATCAGTCGAGTTGAAGGATTACATTCGCGTCAGCGTTGACCAGCCGGCATACCTTCCGCAAGCAATACGACAAATGTTTGCACAACTGCAGTTCGACCTCGTCGCCTTCAGCGCTGTTGGAACAATCACGGCGTTGCTACAGCCTCCTGATGAGGAACGAGCACATATAGTTCTGGATATAGATATTCGAAAAACTGTGGAGCTTAAGCTAGACGACGATCACTTCGATGAAGTCCTCGCGGATGAACTACAAGAATCGCGAGACGCGAAGAACTTCGTGTTTGAAGCTTGTATCACCGACGCTACAAGGGGGCTAATTCAGTAATGACAACGATCACAGCTTCACCGCAACTGAGTGTGAGCGGCAATCCACTCGCAGGGGTTTTCGAAATTGTGGAACAGCTTAGAAGCTCATCTGCCGTTTGGAGCAAGTACACGAAAGCCGTCATCCCGGAGGAAGGGGTGACTGTGCGACCGACCCAGAGCTCCTCGTTCGAACGAGCGACACCGATTTACGAGGACGGCTTCGAGGCGCGTCGAGTCGTCTTCCAGGTCGTTCCTCCTGATGACAGCGACTGGTGACCAGCCAGACGATGAGCTTCCTCGCTCCACCTAAGCCCTGGCTCTGTCAGGGTGACATCTTTGCAAGTGTGCCGATACTCGAATTCATTGAATCCAATGTTTATGGTCCCGCGATGCTTGTCACTTTCGGATGTGTCATCGATAAACGGAACAATGCCGGCAAGTCCCGCGTTTCACACTTATCCTTCCTGCCGGTGCGGTCTGTCGCCTCGCTGCAACCTGACCAGCAGCGGCTTATCCGTATGAGCCCGAGCGAACTTCGACCCTACGCCGCACTCTACTTAGGCCAACTGGGCGGATTGGGTGAGTCGTACGTGAATCTTGTTGAGCCATTCAGTCTTCCGGCCAGCATGTTTTCAGTTCGAATGCATGATTTCTCGATGATGCTTCCGGAAGAGCGCGATCCGATGCGCCTTGTGTCCCAAGCGAATGGCGACAGGCTTCACGCTCTCACGGATGATCACTTGGATCTGTTCTTGAATAAGTGGAGAGCACACTGGACAGGAGTTACTTCCTAGCGGGAAGTCGCGGTGTTCGAACTGCGTCTATTTGGTGCCACTGTCATGAAACACCTTGTGAGCCTTTCCCTCTTCGGGTTGGGTTCGAAGGAACACTGCGACAGGTGACCTGATTTCTCGTCTCTGTTAGCCAGACGTGCACATACGTGTCGAGGAATTTTGCCGTTTGATCCTCCATGATTTGGTCAATCGAGTAAGGACTGTTGCTGGTGGGCGAGACACCAGCGTCGCACGGTGGTTGGGCCCCCGTTAGCAGTCCAGTTGGCATGGGCCCTTCCTGGTGGTCCGATTTTATGTGAGTAGGGCATAGTGACTTCAGGAGGTCATTTCATGCCTTTCCAATATCCACGCTCCGTCTGGCGCGGCATCAGTATCCGTCTTCGGCAAGGCGAATCCGTCGCCTCGGTCTCCGCGGAGACCGGCATCTGTCAGGGAACTCTCTACCGGTGGAAGCACCAGGCACTGGTGGATGCCGGAATGAAGGAGGGGACACCGAGTCCGGACGCCGGTGACCTCGTGTCGGCCCGTAAGAGAATTCGGCAGCTCGAGGACGAACTGGCCATCGTCAAGGCCGCCAGCACGTTGTACGACGAGACGGCGGTGGTGCCCCCAAAAGAAAAACCGCAGTTGTTAACGCCAACCCAAAACAGGGCCATTAGTGCCAATTGAAAACAGGGCCACTGGTTGTTCGTTCTATTGTGCCGTACTGGTTGTTGGCTGGTGTGGTTGGGTCCCCGGGTAGGAGTCCAGTGATTATGTGAGTTTCGCATCCGATAATGGGTGCAGGAGGAAATTCACTTTTATGGCACGTAGACATACCCCTGATCAGGTCATCGCGAAGGTCCGTCAGGGCCAAAAGATGCTCAACGATAGACGGCCGATGATTGAGGTCGTGAAGGAACTGCAGGTCACCGAGGCGACCTGGTACCGGTGGGTGAACCAATACGGTTCCGAGCACAACGCCGGCCAAACCAAAGCGGTACGGGAGCTCGAGAAAGAGAACGCCCGGCTGAAGAAGCTGGTTGCGGAGAAGGAACTGACCATCGACATTCTCAATGAGGTGGCGAAGGGAAAATTCTGAGCCCCGAACCTCGCCGCCGTGCAGTGCGCATGGCGCAGGAGAAGTTCGGGGCGTCCGAAAGACTCGCCTGCAAGATCCTGGGCCAGAACCGGTCCGCCCTGCGCAAGGCACGGCCGGTGGCCAGCTTCGAAGACCACCAGCTACGGGCCGATCTGCGGGCTATTGCGGGGAAGCACCCGACCTGGGGTTGGCGGAAGGCACGCTGGCACCTCCTGGGCCAGCAACAGTGGGTTGGGGTGGCACTGAATCCGAAGCGGGTGCGCCGGCTGTGGCGCCTCGAGGGACTCACCTGCAAACCCAAGGCAAGGAAGAAACGCCGCACCGGGCCCGGGGCTGGGGAGCAGAAACGGCTAACTGCTCAGTATCCGATGCATGTGGTCAGCTTCGACTTCCAATCCGATGTGACCTCCTGCGGGCGGCATGTGCGGTTTTTCAACGTGATCGATGAATACACCCGTACCGCGCTGGCGATCATCCCGCGGCGGTCTTTCACCGCGACGGATGTGGTCGCCGTGCTTGAGGACATCATCGCTGAAACCGGTGTCGTCCCGACCCATGTCCGCTCCGATAATGGGCCGGAATTCACTGCCGCAGCACTGATCAGCTGGTGCCAAACCGCCGGCGTGGAGACCGCTTTTATTGACCCGGGGTCGCCGTGGCAGAACGGGTACGCCGAGTCATTCAACGCCCAATTCAGAAGGGAACAACTCACCGGAGAAATCAT
>NZ_ALPM01000077.1:0-42123 GCF_000294595.1 Arthrobacter sp. TB 23
CCGTCAGTCGGGGCCCCGCCGGCCCGCTGGAATACCGGCCCCAGCACCAGCGCAGGCCAGAGCGGTCCCGCCCCGCAGTCCCCCGTTACGCCCGCCGCCACACCCAGCCGCCCCCAGCGAAGCAGGGTGGCAACTTCGGAACCGGACGACTCGTGGGCCTCCGTGGAGCCGCCCTCCGACGAATATGATCTGGGCCCGGAAAGCAATGCCTGGCAAACAGCCCAACCCGCAGCCCCCGACGACTCTGGTCAGACCCTGTCCACCCGCCGTCCGCCGCAGACCGCCCCAGGTCAGAACTCAACACCGGCGCAGCCCGACGCGCCGGTTCGGGAAAAAGCCCAGGAACGGCCGACGGCAGACCCGGTGGGCACATCGCAGCAACAGCCCCCGCGGGCTCCTGCGGTTGACCAGCCCCCACCGGCGGTCGCCGGCCAGCCAGCCAAACCGCTCAGCAGGTATCAGCGGCTCCTTGACGAAGCGGAGCGGAAGCGGCTGGAAGAGGAAGCGGCCAATCCCCCCAAAGGCGCCGTAGACTTGACCTACGTTGAGGACGAGCCGAGCGCCGACGATGAAACCATCGAAGAGTCCGGGCTGGTTGGACGCTCAGCCATCGAACGCATCCTGAACGGCAAACTGATTGAGGAACGCGGCGTCGACAGCCCCTAGCGTTCCGTTCCAGTGAAATAGCAACCAGAAGAAGGTCCAGTGTACGAAGGCGCAGTCCAGGAGCTCATCGACGAACTGGGCAGGCTTCCGGGAGTTGGACCCAAGTCGGCCCAGCGGCTGGCCTTCTACATCCTGGAGGGCGACGGCGAGGACATCAAGCGCCTGGTCAATGCCATCGTCACGGTGAAGGAACGGGTCAAATTCTGCACGGTGTGCGGCAATGTGGCTGAGCAGGAAACCTGCGGGATCTGCCGCGATCCGCGCCGCGACCCGACAGCGATTTGTGTGGTGGAAGAGTCAAAGGACGTCATCGCCGTCGAACGGACCCGATCGTTCAGGGGGCGCTACCATGTGCTCGGCGGCGCCATCAACCCGATCGCTGGTATCGGCCCGGACCAGCTCCGGATCCGTGAGCTCCTCAGCAGACTCTCCGACGACAAGATCGAGGAGATCATTATCGCCACCGACCCGAACCTCGAAGGGGAAGCGACCGCCACCTACCTGGCCCGGATGCTCAAGACCATCGGGATCAAGGTGACACGCCTGGCCTCAGGACTGCCGGTCGGTGGCGACCTCGAATATGCCGACGAAGTGACCCTCGGCCGCGCCTTCGAAGGACGCCGCACCGTTTCCTAGCCTGTCCCCCGGCTGGGATCAGGCGATCCGGGTCCCCTGCGCGAGCCGCCGGGCCGGGGTCACCAGCTTTCGCTGCCCGAGCCATAGCAGCCCGCCGGCGAGCGCCGACTGCAGCACCAGCCCGAGGGGCCAGATTGGGAACCGGTCTTCGGGGAGGTCCCGCCCGTAGCCCCGGACCTCATCACAGGTTATGTCGTAGTCGGGTCCGGCCTGCAGGAAGCGGACACCTTCGCTGATGCTCTCCATAATGCCGGGCTGCCGGTAGACATCTGCGTCGACCGGCTCCGACATCTGGCCCGCGTCGAACCCGCGACCGTAGGGCACCGCATCCGCCACAATGACAAAGGGGTTGGCTGCAAGTAACCAGGCCGTCCGTTCGGTGTGGTGCACGGTCTGGATCTGGGTCTGGGTGACGCATTCCAGCTGGTCTTCCGGTGGCGGCGTTACCGAAAAATCAGTGTCCGCCTGATAGTCCAGGTACGAGTAGGTCACCTGCGCGTTCTCCTCCTCGATCAGCGCATAGCTCAGGCCGAAAGCAATCAGGGTGCCGATCCCCAGCAGAGCCACCACCATATAGGTGGTGACGATGGAGAAGAGCGGCCGGTTGGCCAGCGCCGAAATGCCGATCCCGATCGCTGACACGATACCCAGTTCCACGCTGAGCATCAGCAGCGAGACGAAAGCCTCCGCTAGGTTCACTCCGCCGAGAGCGAGCGCCCAGAAAATGAACGGGGTACTGACCAGAAGGAAGGCAAGCGAGGCAACCCAGGAGGCGAGCCATTTGCCCCAAAGGATTTGCCCAGGGGTGAGCAGGGTGATCTGCAGGATGGCGAGCGTCCCGGCCGCTCGATCTCCGTTCACGGCATTGGCTGAGAGTCCCGGCGCCACCAGAAGCCCGAAAAAGAGGACGAACCCCACCACCAGGTCGAAGAGGATGGCCCCCGATCCGAACGTTGCAGCAGTGGTCACCGATGCCAGCAAGAACACCAGGCCGATGACAACGAACCATACGACGAGCATGATGTACCAGGCCCGGGCACGGAGCCGCTGCCGCATTTCGAGGCCGAACACGGCTTTGATGCCACCCCAATAGGACAGGGCCAGATCAGGGGACGCGCCGGTCGAGCCCGGCTGCTCTGCGATTGAAACGCTCATTGTCTGTCCGTATCGAGGCTCATGTAGGTTTCTTCGAGGGCTCCACCCGCCGGGGCGAAAGCGGTGATTGCGACGTCGGCCATGACCAGGGTGCGTAGCAGCCACGCCGCCTCGTCTGTACCGCTGACCAGCACCTGGTATTCGGCGCGGCGGGAATCGCCACGCACTTCGAACTCGACGCCATGGCTGGCGAGGGCAGCCGCCAGCGGCTGCATGGGTTCCGCCTGAATGTAGTAGCGGCGGACCTGGGTGCCTGCCTCATCAAGCGTCTGGTTCTTGACCGACTCGCCACGATTGATGAACACCGCCCGGTCCGCAATTTCGTCGAGCTCAGACAGCACGTGGCTCGACACCACAACGGTCTTCCCCTGGTCCGCCAGAGACCGCAGCGTGGCGCGAAGTTCCACCCGGGACCCCGGATCCAACCCCGATGCCGGCTCGTCGAGGAGGAGAACCGCCGGGTCGTGGATCAGCGCCCGTGCCAGACTCAATCGCTGTTGCTGCCCCCGCGACAGCACCCGTGCTGGCTGGTCCGCGAATTCCTCAAGGCGCACGGTGGTGAGCAGCTCCGCAGCCCGTGACCGGCGTTTCCCAACCGGCATTCCATAGAGCGAGCCCATGACAGTGAGGATCTCGGTAGCGGTCAACGATTCCCACACCCCCAGGGTGTCAGGCATCCACCCAACCTGGCGTCGCACCGCTGCGGCGTCCTGCATTGGGTCCGCCCCGCCAACAGTGAGCGTCCCACTGTCGGGCGCGAGAAGCGAGGCAAGGATCAGTAACAAAGTGGTCTTGCCTGAGCCGTTAGGCCCAATCAGCGCTGTCACCTCGCCGGGCGGCGCCGCAAAGTCGATGTGCCTGATAGCCGCAACGGAGCCAAAACTCCGCGCAATCCCTCTGGCAACGATTCCCCCATACTCGTTGTTCATAAGGTGAACCCTATGCGAATTGCGTCACCTCCAGGGGATATGGACGGAACAATCGGACGCGCAATTGGCTGCCACAAAAGGCACAGGGCTAAACTTGGACCGTCAACCGAGGCGCCGTAGTCGTCGCACGGCAACACCTACCAACATTCGTCAGCGAGCGTGCGCATGAGCCTGATCGTCCAAAAATTCGGTGGTTCCTCAGTGGGGGACGCCGCCGGGATCAAACGTGTCGCGCAGCGGATCGTTCAGACGCAGCGCGCCGGCCACCAGGTGGTGGTGGTGGTATCGGCGATGGGCGACAGCACCGATGAGCTTCTCGACCTGGCCGCTCAGGTCTCGAACGACGTCGTCGCCGCCCCCCGCGAGATGGATATGCTCCTGAGCGCCGGTGAACGCATCTCCATGGCGCTCCTGGCGATGGGCATCCAGGGTCTCGGCTCCTCGGCTCAGTCATTCACCGGCAGCCAGGCCGGCATGATCACTGACGCCATACACGGCCGTGCCCGCATCATCTCGGTGTCCCCGCATCGAATCAAGACCGTGATTGACCGCGGCGACGTCGCGATTGTCGCCGGGTTTCAGGGTATGAGCCGGGAAAGCAATGACATCACCACCCTCGGTCGTGGCGGGTCGGATACGACGGCGGTGGCGCTCGCCGCTGCGCTGAATGCTGACGTGTGCGAAATTTACACCGACGTGGACGGCATCTATACGGCTGATCCCCGGGTGGTGCCCAGCGCCCGGAAGATCGACGAGATTTCGAGTGAGGAAATGTTGGAGATGGCGGCCTCGGGCGCGAAAATCCTGCATCTGCGGAGCGTCGAGTACGCGCGACGGTTCGGGGTCCGGCTGCACGTCCGCTCCTCGTTCAGCGAGCAGGAAGGGACCTGGGTGCTACCCAGCCCCGATGACCAAATCAAAATTCAAGAGGGAGATCCCATGGAACAGCCCATTATCTCGGGCGTCGCCCACGACCGTTCGGAGGCGAAGGTCACGGTGGTGGGCGTACCGGACATTCCCGGCAAGGCCGCCGAAATCTTTGGCATCGTCGCGGGGGCGCACTCCAACATCGACATGATTGTGCAGAACGTCTCCACCCACGGTTCGGGCCGCACAGACATTTCCTTCACCCTGCCGATTGTCGAGGGCTCTGAGGCGCTCGCCGCGCTGAAAAGCGCCCAGGAGCATGTGGGCTATGAAAGCGTCGACTACAACGAAAAGATCGGCAAGCTATCGCTGATCGGCGCAGGCATGAGGTCAAACCCGGGCGTGTCCTACCGGTTCTTCAAGGCGCTTTCCGACGCCGGAGTGAACATCGACATGATTTCCACCTCCGAGATCCGCATTTCGGTGGTGACGGACGCGGACCTGCTGGACCGCGCCGTCCGCGCTGTGCACGCGGCGTTTGATCTGGACGGCGAAACGGTCGCTACGGTTCACGCAGGTACCGGCCGCTAACCCTCGGTGTGAAGGGGTTTCTTGCCTGACCAGTCGGCATACTTCATCGGAGGTTCGGGTGGCGGGGCCGGCGGGTGCTCCTTACGCACGGCGTAGTGGTGGCCCTCCGAATCTTCCTCCACCTCGAACCCGGCGAGGTCCGCCTCGGAGGCCTGCTCGAACTCGTCATGCCGGTGAACCACCGGGAGGGTGGGATCGCCCCGCTCGGCCGGACCCAGGAACACTTTGGCCGGGTTCTTCAGCCATTTTCGAGGGGAATTCCTGATGGACTCGCTCATTCGAACCGCCTTCTTTCCTCGCGATACGCCGTTGGCCAATTTTACCGCCAAGGCACCGAAAAGGCGCCACATTCCCGGGGCCTTCCTTCCGTTCCTGAGCCGTGTCCAGCACAATCGAGACACAGCCCACCGGACCGACCCTAAGGAACCCGCGATGCGGAACTCGGCAGCAGCAATCTGGCAAACGGTGCACGCCGAACGACGGCATCTGGCCGCAGATTTGTCCGATCTGAGCGAATCACAGTGGACAGTTCCATCGCTCTGCCCGGGCTGGACAATCCACGATGTCCTCGCCCACCTGGTGGACACCGCCCGGACCAGCAGGGTCTCCTTTATCCGCGACCTGTTAGCGGCGCGAATGAATTTTGACCGCGCGAACGAGGTTGGTGTGGCTCGCACCCGGCGGGATGACCCGCGGGATACGCTCGCCGCGTTCATGGACACGGCGCATCTGACTCGGACGCCTCCGGCCAACCCCGCAACCCGATTGGTCGAGGCAATCGTGCACGGCGAAGATATTCGCCGCCCCCTGGGTCTTACTGGGAGCTACCCACACCGAGCGGTGATTCAGGCCCTCGCCTACCAGCTACAAACCCGTGTCTCCTACGGGGGCGGTCGTGAGCGGGCCGCTGGGCTGCGGCTGATTGATCGCGGGACCGGAACATCGTGGGGGTTGGGCGACGACGTCGAAGGGGATCCCCTCGATCTGTTGGTGGCGGTCTCCGGAAGGCCGGTCGGCCCGGAGACCCTGGCCGGCCGCGGCGCGCACCGCCTGACCGGCGCCGCGTAGCCCTAACTTTTCGGCACGATGTAGGTGCTGCCGTCGGGCCGCTTCACGGTCTCCCACTGTGACGCGTCTGCTTCGCGCTCCTTCAGGGACGCCTGACTCTCACTGGTCATCGGGTGGTCCAGGGAACTGCTTTGCGCCGGCCCGAACACCGCTCGCGCACGTCCGGTCGCCTTCATGAACCGGTGCACAAAACTGGGCTTGCTAGCCATGCTGTTCCTTCCGCGGGTCCTGCTTGACCGAGTGTCTTCTCTCATTATCCTCCTGCGCTGAGAGGCCCCACGCTTCGACCGGAGTACGGGCCCGGTGAGACACTTGTTGGGTGAGCAGCTCAACAATCAATGCGCCGACGCCGACCCGCCCGGGCACCCTCACAGTGCTCCAGCGGGACGAGTGGATTGCCGCTGCCCAAACTCATCGGGCGAGGGTGGAGCCGTTCGCGCAGCCCTACCTGAACCGTCGCGCGGCTGGGAAGAAGCATCCGGTCGAGGATTTCCTGTTCACCTACTACACCCAGAAACCAGGCCCACTGGCGCGGTGGCACCCGGGCGCCGGCGTCGTGCTCGTAGGTCCCGAGGCCGCCGAGCGGGCCGGCTGGAAACACTATCGGCTGCTCACCGGAGCAGAGCGCTCGGTGCTGGCGCTGGCCGGCGAGGACGTAGCCGTCACCGCGGACGTCGACGGCTTTCGGCAGGACCGGGCAGAAGCACTGGATTTCGCAGCCATCATTGTTCGCCGCACGCAGGCCCGGCGCGCGCAACTCGGCTGTTTCGGGTTGCATGAGTGGGCCATGGCGTACCGGTCCCAGGTCAACGGCGTGCGGCATGAGTATCTTGAACTCCGGCTCGGGGCTGAAGGAACCGATCAGTTGGTGGAGGACAGCCGGATCAGCTGCACCCACTTTGACGCGTTCCGCTTCTATACGCCGCAGGCTGCGCCGCTGAACACGCTGCAGCCCACCAGGGAAACACAACGCGACCTTGAACAGCCGGGTTGCCTGCACGCCAACATGGACCTCTACAAGTGGGCCTACAAGCTCAGCCCCTTACTGCCGAGCGATCTGGTGATGGACTGTTTTGAGCTTGCCTGGCGGATCCGCGCAATGGATATGCAGGCTTCGCCCTATGACCTCAGCGCGTGGGGCTACCCGCCGATCCGCATTGAAACGCCTGAGGGCCGCGCCGAATATGCCCGCCTGCAGCGTGGGTTCTCCGAGGAGTCGCAGCAGCTTCGGCAACGATTGGGTACCGCTTTGGGGAAACTGGAACCCGCGGGCACCGAGCAGGCGTTGGATCAGTGAACCCCCGGCGCCCAGCAGAAACGTCCTATCACGGCAAGTGAAGGAGCCCCCATGATCCGCGAACACCAACCCCGACACCAGCTGTCGCGGGTAAATCTTCTCCTCGGTGCAGGCGTACTGCTCCTGGCTCTTGCGGGATGCGGTGCCGAAAGCGGCGGCCCGGCGACTGGGTCCACCAGCACCGCACCGACCCCAGACGCTACGACGGGCACGCCCGAAGCGTCAGCATCCCCCGGAGACGAGGTCACCGCCGATTCTCAGCTCACAGTGATCGTGTCAGCCGGCGACGACGTCGAACCGGTCACCTACGAGTTGGCCTGTGCCGCCGGAGCCCCGGTCAGCGAGTCGGCGTTACCGGATCCAGCGGCGGCCTGCGCGGTGCTGGCGGCGCACGGCGACCTGATCAAGACGGAGCCGGACCCCGACGCCATGTGCACGATGCAGTACGGAGGACCGGAAACCGCCGTCGTGACCGGCACCCTCGACGGCGAACAGATCGACGCGTCCTTCTCCCGTGAGAACGGTTGTGAGCTCGACAGGTGGAGCATGTTCGAACCGCTGCTCGGGACCCCGGGCGGCACCGGCGCCCTGTGACCACCGCCGGCGTTTCGTAAGCTGCGCAGATAAAATCACAGCTGGTAGGCGATCCCCGTTAGACTGGTAAGGCAAGCTCGCGGAGCGCTGGATTCACCACATTCCTCAGCGTGAGACGGCACCTCCGAAGCCACTGCATTTAACGCACCTTGAGCCCAGGAGTTACCGGATGCCCCGGATAGTTGTCGACGTCATGCCCAAACCCGAGATCCTTGACCCACAGGGCAAAGCCATTGCCGGCGCACTGCCCCGGCTGGGCTTTACCGGGTTCTCAGGGGTCCGCCAGGGAAAGCGCTTTGAACTCACTGTCGACGGCGAGGTGACCGAAGAGTTGCTGGAACAGGCGCGGACCGCGGCCGCCACCTTGCTGTCCAACCCGGTCATCGAGGATGTCACCCGCGTTGAGGTGCTCCCCGAGGGATCCGCCGAGGGCGAGCAGTGACCCTGGAAGCCGACACCCTCAACTCGACGCTCGACTCAGTCCGGGTCGGCATAGTCACCTTCCCCGGCTCCCTTGACGACCGCGACGCTGCGCGGGCGGTTCGCCTCGCCGGCGGCACCGCAGTCCCGCTGTGGCACGGTGACCACGACCTGCAAAGCGTTGACGCGGTCGTCGTTCCGGGCGGTTTCTCCTACGGCGACTACCTCCGCGCCGGTGCCATCTCCCGGTTCGCTCCGCTGATGGAACAGATCACCGCCGCAGCATCGGGTGGCGAGAACGCGCTGCCGGTGCTGGGAATCTGCAACGGCTTCCAGGTCCTGACCGAGGCCCACCTGTTGCCCGGGTCGATGATCAAGAACAACCACCTCCATTTCCTGTGCCAGGACCAACGGTTGCGGGTGGAGAATGCTGACACCGCGTGGACCGCTTCCTACGCTGCGGGCGACGAGATCGTGGTTCCGTTGAAGAATCAGGACGGACAGTTCGTTGCTGACGAACGCACCCTCGACGAGCTGGAGGGTGAGGGTCGGGTCGTCTTCCGCTACGTCGGCGGCAACCCCAACGGGTCCCGCCGGGACATTGCCGGCATCTCCAACGCTGCCGGGAATGTTGTGGGCCTGATGCCACACCCTGAACACGCAGTCGAAGCCGGGTTTGGCCCCGATTCGTCGGCCGTCGGACAGGTCGGTGTCCGCGGTGGCACCGACGGACTGGGAATATTCACCTCTGTACTGAAGAAACTGGTTAAGTAAGTGACCCTCAATAGCTCCGCCGCGCCCGCCGAGGCCCGCAAGTTCAACATCGACACCGTGGCCCACGCCCTAGAGACTCCCGACGTCGAACTCCCCTGGGCCGCGCTCGGCCTGAAAGAAAACGAATTCGACCGGGTGGTCGAAATCCTCGGCCGCCGCCCCACCGCCGCCGAGCTGGCCATGTACTCGGTGATGTGGAGTGAACACTGCTCCTACAAGTCCTCGAAGGTGCACCTGGCGCAGTTTGGGGACAAGGTCACCGACGCCATGAAGGAACACCTCCTGGTGGGCATCGGCGAGAACGCCGGCGTCGTCGACATCGGTGATGGCTGGGCTGTCACCTTCAAGGTCGAGTCCCACAACCACCCCTCCTTCGTCGAGCCCTACCAGGGCGCAGCGACCGGCGTCGGCGGTATTGTGCGTGACATCATTTCGATGGGCGCACGCCCGGTCGCGATCATGGACCCGCTGCGGTTCGGTGCGATCGACCACCCGGACACCCCCCGCCTGGTGCACGGCATTGTGTCCGGCATCGGCGGGTACGGCAACTCCCTCGGCCTGCCCAACATCGGCGGCGAAGTGGTATTCGACTCGGTCTACCAGGGCAATCCGCTGGTCAACGCACTCGCCGTCGGCGTCCTGCGGCACGAGGACATCCGTCTGGCCAACGCTTCGGGCGTGGGCAACAAGGTGGTCCTGTTTGGTGCCCGCACCGGCGGCGACGGCATCGGCGGCGCCTCGGTGCTGGCCTCCGAGTCCTTCGACGCTGACAAGCCCTCCAAGCGCCCCGCCGTGCAGGTGGGAGACCCGTTCGCCGAGAAGGTCCTCATCGAGTGCTGCCTTGAGCTGTTCAAGGCTTCGGTGGTGGAAGGCATCCAGGACCTTGGCGCCGCCGGGATCTCCTGCGCCACCTCCGAACTGGCCTCCAACGGCGACGGCGGCATGCACGTCGAGCTGACCGATGTGCTGTTGCGCGATCCTTCCCTGACACCGGGCGAGATCCTGATGTCCGAGTCGCAGGAACGCATGATGGCCGTGGTCACCCCGGCCAACGCCGCGGCGTTCGAGGCCATCATGGACAAGTGGAACGTTGAGTACTCGTGGCTCGGTGAGGTCACCGACACCGGCCGGCTCATCATTGAATGGGACGGCGAAAAGATTGTCGACGTCGACCCGCGGACCGTCGCCCACGACGGCCCCGTCTACCACCGGCCCTTCCACCGCCCCACCTGGCTCGACGCGCTACAGCAGAACACGTTCGACGGCGACCGGCCAGCTGACGGCGGCACCCTGCGCGCCGCAGTACTGGAATTGATGGCTTCGCCGAACATGTGTTCCAAGGACTGGATCACCAACCAGTACGACAGGTTTGTGCAGGGCAACACAGCCCTCGCCATGCCCGACGACGCGGGCGTGGTCCGGGTGGACGAAGAGAGCGGCCTCGGCGTCGCCATCTCCACCGACGCAAACGGCCGCTACTCCTACCTCAACCCCTACGAGGGTGCCCGCCTGGCCCTCGCCGAGGCTTACCGGAACGTCGCCACCACCGGCGCCAAGCCGCTGGCGGTCACCGATTGCCTGAACTTCGGCTCCCCTGAGGACCCCGAGGTGATGTGGCAGTTCGCCGAAACCGTGCGCGGCCTCGCCGATGCCTGCCAGGAGCTCGGCGTCCCGGTCACCGGCGGCAACGTGTCCCTCTACAACCAGACCGGCGGCGTCCCGATTCACCCGACCCCGGTGGTCGGCGTTCTCGGCGTGTTTGACGACGTCGCCCGCCGCACCCCCTCGGGCTGGCGCGACGACGGGCAGGCCATCTACCTGCTCGGCACCACCCGGGACGAGCTGGACGGTTCGGAGTGGGCGAATCTTCGCGGCCATCTGGGTGGGCAACCTCCGGTCGCCGACCTGACGGCCGAGAAGACCCTCGCCGCCATCCTGATCAACGCTTCCCGTGACGGCATGATCGACGCCGCCCATGATCTCTCCGAGGGCGGTCTCGCCGCAGCGCTGTCAGAGGCGGCATTGCGCTTCGGGGTGGGCGCACGGATCGGAATCGACGAGCTCTGCGAGCGCGACGGCATTGACCCGTTCACTGCGCTGTTCTCCGAGTCCCAGGGCCGCGCCGTCGTCAGCGTGGCCCGCTCCGAAGAGGTGCGGTTCAACGACATGTGCACGGCACGCAACTACCCGCACCTGCGGATTGGTGTGGTCGACGCGGAGAACGGAGCCCTCGACGTGCAGGGCCACTTCACCCTGCCACTCGACGAACTGCGGACCGCCCACGAGGCCACCCTGCCGAACCACTTCGCCTGACCGTCCACCGCGCCCGATCCCGGCAGTCGCCCCACAAAACGGCGAACGCCCCCGATATTTCAGGGGCGTCCGCCGATATCTGGGGCGTTTGCAGGGATCGGGGGCGCTAGCGGATTCGGATGCCCGCGGATCAGGGGCCCGGAAGCTAGCTGGCCAGCCGCTGCGCGGTGGAAAGGTACCGGCGGGTAACGAACTCCTGAGATAACCGGGCGACCGGTGCGCCCAGTTTGAAAAACCAGTTGGCGTGCTGGCTGAAGGCGAACACCTCGAAGTAGACGGCACCGTCCGGTTCGAGGACAGCCATAAACGCTTCCTCACCGCGCTCCGGGTGGCCCGGCAGCGTGCCGTACCCAAAACCGGTACGCTGGGCCCCGCCGTCGTCCTCGACCGGGTCCTCGGTCCACACCACCCGGCACGGTGCTGGCAGCCGCAGCGGGCCGACGCCGAAGGCGGGAACCACGTCCCGGCCAACCGCAGCCCGTCCCTGGCCCGGCGGAACCCTCAACCCGGCGCCCCGATGCAGCTGCCAGGACAGAATCCCTTCGGCGAGCCGGGCGTAGGCCGCATACCCGGTTCCGACCCGGACCCGCCGGTCCACCACCCGGTACCCGGGCGGGGATTCGTTCCGCTGGCTCAGCCCGAGCGGCTCATACGTGAAATCAGGTTTTACCATCTGCTGCCAATCTGCTCCAGCCGAGCGTTTCGCGATCCCGTGCCGGCAAGGAGGCCACCACCAGATCGTAGGAATCCTCAATCATGTCGCGGATCATCGCATCCGGAAGGTTCCCGGTGCATGAAACCCCGTTCCAGTGGGTCTTATTGAGGTGGTAGGCCCCAACAATCTCCGGGTGCGCGGCCCTCAGCTGTTCGGCAAGCTGCGGCTCGCATTTCAGGCTGACCGACAAGTTGGGAGCGGAGAGGTCGGACAAGGCAAACATCTTTGCCGCACCGCCCGCCGCCCTCACCTTAAACACCGAGGCCAGGGGACCGAAGGGGAAGTCCTCGAAGGCACCCGGCAGTGCCAGGCAAAACTCCCGCAGAACAACTCCATTCATGGGCCGAGCTTACTGCCAAAGAATGGCAGGATAGGAGAAAACCAACCGCAGGAGCGCACCATGGGCGAGGCAAAACGCCAGGCTGATAAGGCAGTGGACACGGCCGAGGACGTATCGGATTCCAAGGCCTTCGAGATCGCGGCACGCGCCGGCTACATCGCTGCCGGCCTGTTGCACCTTCTGATCGGCGTCATTGCCCTCCGGGTGGCCCTGGGAGGATCCGGCAGTGCCGACCAAAGCGGTGCGATCAGCGCGCTCGGCGACGGCCCCGGCGGCGCCCTGCTCCTCTGGGCTTGCGCCATCGGATCTATTGCGCTTGCCCTCTTTATGCTCAGCGAAATCTTCTTCGGGGCCCGCGGCATGAAGGACTCCGACAAGCTCAAATTCCGCGCGAAGAACGGCGCCAAGGCGATCACCTACGGTGTCATCGGCGGAACGTTCGCCACCTATGCGTCGGGTGGCAGCAGCGACAGCAGCGAAAGCACCCAGAATCTGAGCGCCTCCCTCATGTCCAACCCGGCGGGTTCGGTCCTGCTGATGGCGGTCGGGGCGGGTGTGATGGTGGTTGGCGGGTACTTCGTCTACAGCGGGGCCACCAGACACTTCACCAAGAACCTGTCCGGGTTGCCCGGCCACGGTGCCAGGACCGCGGTCATCCGGCTCGGCATGGTCGGTTATATCGCCAAGGGAGTGGCGCTGCTGGTGTTGGGCCTGCTGTTTATCGTGGCAACGGTCAAGAACAACCCGGAGGAATCCACCGGCCTGGACGGGGCCTTGAAGTCCCTGCAGGGTCAGCCGTACGGCGCCTGGATTCTGGGGGTCGTCGCCGTTGGTCTGATCGCCTACGGTGTGTTTATGGTGATCCGGTCCCGCTACCAGAAGATGTAGTCTGCCGCCGTCGTCAGCGGGCGAGGCGTGGCGCTTCGATGGCCGGGCAGGTGTTCATGACGACGTCGAGCCCCGCCGCCCGCGCGCGGTCAGCGGCCGCCTCGTCGATGACCCCTAGCTGGAGCCAGACCGCTTTCGCGCCCACCTCGATGGCCTGATCCACCACCGCTCCCACCTTTGAGGAGTTCACAAAGCAGTCGACGACGTCGATGGTCCCGGGGATATCCGCCAGTCGCCGATAGCCGGTGCGCCCATGGACGTCGTCGCCCTTGAGACTGACGGGGATCACCTCCATCCCCAGGTGGTCGATCAGGAACCGTGAGACTCCGAGCGCAGCGCGCCGGGGGTTGTTGGAGAGTCCGACCACCGCCCAGCGGGCGGGAGTTGTGAGGAGCGTGCGGATCACTTCAGGATCGTTGCTGTGTGCCATGGTGGTGTGCCCTTTCGCTGTAATCGGTCGGATTGTTACGCCAACACTTGCGGAGAACCCGTGCACAGGAGTTTAGTAGTGCTTGACCATCCCGAGCGGCTGAGAGACCTGGATCGATGAAGCCGCAGCAACCCTGGCCATCCGGCTGACCATCTGCAGCACGTAAGTGCAGCGGCCAACCGGTGACAGTAGGGTGCTACCGCCAGGACCGATGGAGTTAATCCTATGACCGTTCTGGCATCACCACAGTCAACCACTGTGCCCACCAAACAGGCACTCAACGTCACCTTCGCCGGCCTCGGCCGAAGCTTCGGTGCCGCCTCCGATCGGCGGACCGTCCTGCGGGACATCAACTTCGAAGTGCACGCCGGCGAGGTCCTCGCCATCCTCGGCCCGAGCGGCTGCGGCAAATCCACCCTGTTGCGGGCTGCCGCCGGGTTGGACTCCCTCAACGCCGGGTCCGTCCTGATTGACGGCACCGAGGTACACGGCATCGACGAACGATGCGCCGTCGCCTTTCAGGAACCCCGGCTGCTGCCCTGGCACACCCTGCAGGCCAACGTCGCCATTGGTCTGCCCAAGGCGTCGAGTGCCAGCGTGGGTAAAGCCAAAGTAGCCGAGCTGCTGCAACTGGTCGAGCTTGCTTCGTTCGCCAAGCACCGTCCGCGGGAAGTCTCCGGCGGAATGGCACAGCGAGCCTCATTGGCACGTGCCCTGGCCCGCAACCCCGGCGTACTCCTCCTCGACGAGCCGTTCGGCGCCCTTGATGCTCTCACCCGGATCAAGATGCAGGATCTCCTGCTCGACATCCACCGAGCCCAACCCACCACCGTGCTACTGGTCACTCACGACGTCGACGAGGCGCTGCAACTGGCAGACCGCATCATCGTCCTGGGCACCGACGGCAACCTGCCGGGCGCCACCATCACCGAGGTTCTCACCGTCCCCGGCGACCGCCCCCGCGACCGCAACGCGGCCGACCTCGGCCGAATGCGCAGCTCCTTGCTCGCCTCCCTGGGAGTCACCGGCCACTAGGCCGCACCTTCCCCTGCCCTCCGGGTTTCTCTTTTCACCCACCCCTGCACGGCCTGCGCGCTGTGTCACACCGTACCCACCCTTTTGTTCGTCTCACCCAACTCGTCTCAGACGACCCGTCTCACCGAAGGACACTCATGAACCGCCAACCAGCACCCCACCCCCGCCGCACCTTTCTGGGCGCCGCGTCACTGGCCGCCGTCGCCTCCCTCGCCTTGACGGGATGCATGGCCGGTGAGGACGCCGACGGCGCGGCCGCCCCCGCGGGCGGCGAACTGAACATTGACTTCGCCACCTACAACCCGCTGTCCCTGGTGATCAAGGAACAGGGGTGGCTGGAGGACGAGTTGGCGGATGAAAACGTCACCGTCAACTGGATCCAGTCCGCCGGGTCCAACAAGGCGAACGAGGCGTTGCGCGCCGGAGCCATCGACGTGGGTTCCACCGCCGGTTCCGCTGCCTTGCTCGCCCGATCCAACGGCTCCCCGATCAAGACGATCGACATCTACTCCCAGCCGGAATGGTCGGCGCTGGTCACGAACGCTGACTCGGACATCCAGGAGATCGAGGACCTGCGGGGCAAATCGATCGCCGCCACGAAGGGCACCGACCCCTACTTCTTCCTTCTGCAGGCGCTCGAGGCCGGCGGCGTCGATCCCTCCGAGGTCACGGTGCAGAACCTGCAGCACGCCGACGGCCGGGCCGCCCTCGCCAACGGATCGGTGGACGCCTGGTCGGGCCTCGACCCGATCATGGCCTCGGCCGAACAGGATGGGGCCACCCTGTTCTTCAGGGACATCGACTTCAACACCTACGGCTTCCTCAACGCCACCGAAGACTTCCTGGCGGAGAGTCCCGAGCTGGCCCAGACCGTCGTAAACGCCTACGAGAAGGCCCGCGAATGGGCCATCGAGAACCCCGAAGAGACGGCCAAGATCCTCGCCGAGGTGGCAGGGATCGACGTCGAAATCGCCAACGCGGTCATCATCGACCGCACCAACCTGGACGTTGACCCCATCCCGGGTGACGCGCAGCGGGCTGTGCTGGAGAAGATCGGTCCGGTGTTCGTCGAATCCGGTGACGTCTCCAGCCAGGAACAGGTTGACGAAGCGCTCGACACCCTCTTTGAAGACTCCCTGGTACGCAACGCGGATCCCACGGCGATTGAGGCCTCCTCATGACCCACATCGGGAATCCGTACGTGACCGGGAACAGCGTCACGGGCGTGAGCCAGACTTCCCTGGAAGCCTCCGGCTCCACCGTGGCAACGGCAGACGCCACCCAGCCGCCGCCCGAACGGGGCGGACCGGCACATGGATGGTCCCAGACCGGCCCGCTGCGGCGTGGCTGGGTGCGTCTGCTCCTCGGGCTGATCCTGCCCGGGCTGATCATCACCGTCTGGCAGCTGAACTCCGTCACCGGCCTGTTCAGCGCCGTCCAGGTGCCGCCGCCCGCGGCGGTGCTCAATGCGGCAGTCGAACTGATCCAGCGCGGCGAGCTGTGGACCCACATCGGCATCTCCACCCAACGGGTACTGCTGGGCTTCACCTTCGGCGCCGCCCTGGGCCTCGCGATCGGCTCACTCGTCGGGCTGTCCCGGATCGCGGACGCGCTGCTCGCTCCCACCATCGGCGCCTTGCGTGCTGTCCCGTCCCTGGCCTGGGTGCCGCTGCTCATCCTGTGGATGAAGATCGGCGAGGATTCAAAGATCACGCTGATCCTCATTGGCGCCTTCTTCCCCGTCTTCACCACCGTGTACCTCGCGCTACGGCACGTGGACCGGAACCTGGTGGAGGCCGGCCGGGCGTTCGGGTTGAAGGGCTTCAAACTGCTGACCACGGTGCAACTCCCGGCCGTGATTCCATCAGTGTTCTCCGGTCTCCGGTTGGGCCTCGCCCAGGCGTGGCTGTTCCTGGTCGCGGCTGAACTGATTGCCTCCTCGCTGGGGCTCGGATATCTGTTGAGTGATTCACAAAACAACGGACGGGTGGACAGGATCTTCCTGGCGATCATCCTGTTGGCGATCATCGGCAAAACCACCGATGCCCTCCTGGGGATCGCCGAGAAGTGGGCGGTCCGGCGATGGGCGTGAGCCTTCAGGAGGCCGACCCCCTGACCGAGACGGACCGCCTGGCGTTCTGGGAACAGCAGGCGCGCCGGCTGGACTGGGCTGCCGAATGGACCACGGCGCACAGCTTTCAGCCAGCCCGGCCGGTATCGGGTGGCGCCGACGGGCAGCTCACCGTCCCGGCGATCGAGTGGTTCGCGGGGGGCCGCCTCAACGTGGCCCACAACTGCGTGGATCGGCACGTGGATGCCGGGCTGGGCAGCAAGGTCGCACTGCATTTCGAGGGTGAGCCCGGGGACCAGCGAACGGTCACCTACTCGGACCTGCAGGAGGAGGTGTCACGCGCAGCCAACGCCTTGCTGAACCTCGGGATCGGCAAGGGCGACCGCGTGGTGATCTACCTACCCGTGCTCGTGGAAACGATTGTGGTCACCCTGGCGTGCGCGCGAATCGGGGCGGTGCACTCACTGGTGTTCGGCGGATTCTCTGCTGAAGCCTTACGCTTCCGGGTTGAGGACACCGGCGCCAAACTGTTGGTCACAACTGACGGGCAGTACCGGCGCGGCGCAGCGGTGCCGGTCAAGACCAACGCCGATCAGGCCGTGTCCGGTTCCAACAGCATCGAACATGTTCTGGTGATCCGCCGGACCGGCAGCGACATCGAGTGGACCGAGGGCCGGGACGTCTGGTGGCATGACGCAGTCGGCGCCGCGGCCCCGCATCACGCTGCCGAGGCGTTCGACGCCGAGACTCCCCTGTTCATCATGTACACCTCCGGCACCACGGGTAAGCCCAAAGGCCTGGTGCACACCTCCGGTGGGTACCTGACCCAGGCGTCGTGGAGTTTCGACTACCTGTTCAGCAACCCCGATCCGTCGCAGCGGGACCAGGACGTCCACTGGTGCACCGCCGACCTTGCCTGGGTGACCGCCCATACCTACGAGATCTACGGTCCGCTCTCCAACGGCGCCACCCAGGTGATCTTCGAGGGCACCCCCAACACCCCACATCCGGGGCGGCACTTCGAGATCATCCAGCGTTACAAGGTGACCAGCTATTACACGGCCCCCACCCTGATCCGGTCGCTGATGGGCTGGTTCCCGGACGGCGTGCCTGCCAGCTACGACCTGTCCTCGATCCGTCTCCTCGGCACCGTCGGTGAGGCCACCAACCCCGAGGCCTGGCGCTGGTTCAGGGAGCACCTCGGGGCTGGCACCGCACCGGTCGTCGACACCTGGTGGCAGTCAGAAACCGGCGCCACCATCCTCTCTCCCCGCCCCACTGACCCCTCGTTCAAGCCCGGTTCTGCCTCCCGCGCCCTCCCCGGCGTGAGCACCCGGATTGTCGACGACGCCGGAAACCCGGTACCCACCGGTGAGCAGGGCCTGATCGTCGTGGACCGCACCGGACCGGCGATGGCGCGCACCGTCTGGGGCGACCCGCAGCGCTACCTGGATTCCTACTGGCGAAAGTTCGCCGCCCAGGGCTGGTTCCTGGCCGGTGATGGGGCCAGGAACGACGACGACGGCGACACCTGGATCCTCGGCCGGGTCGACGATGTGCTCAACGTGTCAGGCCACCGGCTCTCGACCATCGAGATTGAATCGGCCCTGGTTGCTCACCCGTGGGTGGTCGAGGCCGGCGTCTGTCCGGTCTCCGATCCGCGGACCGGCCATGCGATTGCCGCCTTCGTGGTGCTGGCTGCGTCCCACGGGGCCGGCGCGCACGCGGCGGAGGAGGTGAGCCGGGTCTTGCGGGACCACGTCGCGGCGGTGATCGGGCCGATCGCCAAGCCGGCCGCCGTCGTCGTCGTCGCGGACGTCCCGAAGACCCGGTCCGGCAAGATCATGCGCCGACTCCTGACGCAACTGTTCGAGAACACAACGCTGGGTGACACCACTTCCCTGCAGAACGAGGCGTGCGTGCCCGGCATCGCTGCCGCACTGGCCGCAAGGGCGTCACCGTGACCCCGCCTGTAAACCCCACCGGAGGGACAACCCGCAACGGAGAGCAACAATGTTGGTCGACCGTGAGAGGACTGTCACACTGGTGGGGACCATCCCGAGCGGTTGAGAGATCTGGCTCATTGACACCGCAGCAACCCTGGCCACTGCCCACGGCAGTGACATTAGGGTGCTAATGCCAGGCACGATGGAGGACCACTATGGCTATTGACCTTTCCCAACCCCTGAAGTTCGCGTACTGGGTGCCCAATGTGAGCGGCGGCCTGGTGGTCTCCACCATTGAGCAGCGCACCAGCTGGGACTTCGAGTACAACAAGAAGCTGGCCCGCATCGCGGAGGACGCCGGCTTCGAGTACGCCCTCTCGCAAACCCGGTATGCGGCGTCGTACGGCGCCGACAAGCAGCATGAGGCGACGTCGTTCTCCCTGGCGCTGCTCGGTGCGACCGAAAAGCTGAAGGTGATCGCCGCCGTCCACCCCGGTATGTGGCAGCCCGGAGTCCTGGCGAAGTTCATCATCACCGCTGACCACATCTCCGGTGGTCGGGCGGCGGTGAACATTGTGTCCGGCTGGCTGAAGAGTGAGTTCACCGGGTTCGGGCTGCCGTGGCTGGAGCACGACGAGCGCTACGTCCGCACCGAAGAGTTCATCAGGATCCTCCGCGGCCTCTGGACAGAGCAGAACTTCTCCCAGGCCGGCAAATATTACAACATCACCGATTTCACCCTCAACCCGCCGCCCGTCGACGTGCCCGGGCGTCCACACCCGGAAATCTTCTTCGGCGGCAACTCGACGGCGGCGCAGGCCACTGCTGGCCGGGTGGCCGACTGGTACTTTTCCAACGGCAAGGACCTCGAGGGATTCAAGGAGAATATCGCCGGCGTGCAGGCCTCAGCGGCCGACGTCGGCCGCCACCCCCGGTTCGGGCTCAACGGTTTTGTGATTGCCCGCGATACCGAGAAGGAAGCCCGCGAGACGCTCCGCGAGATCGTGGCCAAGGCCCACAAACCGGCGGTGGAGGGGTTCCGGGGCGCAGTGCAGGAAGCCGGGGCCTCGACCAAGGACGGCAAGGGCATGTGGGCGGACTCGTCCTTCGAGGACCTGATCCAGTACAACGACGGCTTCAAGACCCAGCTGATCGGCACCCCCGAGCAGATCGCCGAGCGGATCGTCGAGTACAAGAAAATCGGGGTGAACCTGATGCTGACCTGCTACCTCCACTTCCAGGAGGAGGTCGAAGCCTTCGGCAAAGACATCCTCCCCATCGTCCGCGAACTCGAAGCGGACCTCGCCCGTAAAGAGGGCCTAGATTTCAATGTTGACAACCAGATTAAGGCAGGTGTCTGATGGCTGATCGCAGCTTCGGTTTCCGTACACGCGCTCTTCACGCGGGTGGCACCCCCGACTCGGCCCACGGCGCCCGAGCGGTACCCATCTACCAGACGACCTCGTTCGTGTTCAAGGACACGAACGACGCCGCCAACCTCTTCGCGCTCCAAAAGTACGGCAACATTTATTCGCGGATCGGCAACCCTACGGTCGCCGCGTTCGAGGAGCGGATCGCGTCCCTGGAGGGTGGCATCGGGGCGGTCGCGACGGCGTCGGGCATGAGCGCCGAATTCATCACGTTCGCGGCCCTCTGCCAGGCCGGGGATCATATTGTCGCCGCGTCGCAGCTCTACGGCGGCACGGTCACCCAACTCGATGTGACCCTGCGCCGGTTCGGCATTGACACCACCTTCGTCCCCGGCACGGATCCCGCTGACTATGCTGCGGCCATCCAGGACAACACGAAGGCCGTCTACGCGGAGGTGATCGCGAACCCCTCGGGTGAAATCGCCGACATCCAGGGGCTAGCGAAGATCGCCCACGACGCCGGTGTGCCGCTGATCATCGATTCCACCCTGAGCACCCCCTACCTGATCCGGCCCATCGAGCACGGCGCCGACATTGTGATCCACTCCGCCACCAAGTTCATCGGCGGGCACGGGACCACCCTGGGCGGCGTCGTCGTCGAGGCCGGAACCTTCAACTGGGGTAACGGCCGGTTCCCCACCATGACCGAGCCGGTCCCGTCCTACGGCAATATCCAATGGTGGGCCAACTTCGGCGAGTACGGCTTCCTGACCAAGCTGCGCACCGAGCAGCTGCGGGACATCGGGCCGTCCCTCTCCCCCATGTCGGCCTTCCAGCTGCTGCAGGGCGTGGAAACCCTGGCCCAGCGGATGGACGAACACCTGTCCAACGCCCAGGCGGTCGCCGAGTGGCTGGAGAACGACCCGCGGGTGGAGTACGTGAACTTCGCGGGCCTCCCCTCGCACCGGCATTTCGAGCGGGCCGCCAAGTACCTGCCGCAGGGGCCCGGGTCGGTCTTCAGTTTCGGGGTGAAAGGTGGTAGGGCGGCAGGGCAGAAGTTTATTGAGTCGCTGCAGCTGGCCTCACACCTGGCCAACGTGGGCGATGCCCGCACCCTGGTCATCCACCCCGGCTCGACCACGCACCAGCAGCTGTCCGCCGAGCAGCTGGTCACGGCCGGCATCCCCGAGGACCTGGTCAGGATTTCGATCGGACTCGAGGACCTGGACGATATCCTGTGGGACATCGACCAGGCACTGGACCTTGCCACTGCAACTCCGCAGGGCTCAACACCTACTCCGCACGAGGGAGCCACCGCATGAGCGCCGATCTGGAAACGGCACGGACCTGGGAGGGCCCGTCCGCCCCTGAACGACTCTCGCTCCTGCGTCACGCCAAGTCGGTGGCGATCATTGGGGCATCGGATAAGCCGTCCCGCGCGTCGTACTTCGTGGCCACCTACCTGCAGTCGTCGTCGCCCTATCGCTTGTACTTCGTGAACCCGGTGGCGAAGGAGATTCTGGGGCAGCCCGTCTACGCGTCCCTGGCCGACCTACCGGAGGTCCCCGACATCGTCGACGTGTTCCGAAAGCACGATGATCTGCCCAGTGTCCTTGAGGAGACGAAGGCTGTTGGCGCGAAAACGCTGTGGCTGCAGTTGGGGTCCTGGCATGAGGACGTTGCGCACGACGCCGAGGAGGCGGGCCTGAACGTGGTAATGGACCGCTGCATCAAGATTGAGCACGCGCGATTCCACGGTGGACTCAACCTGGCTGGCTTCAACACCGGAGTGATCTCGTCGAAGCGGCAGGTTACCGCCTAGCCCCACCCATCATCTAGCCCCATCCCACACCCCCATCGAGTCAACAGGAATCGCCCCGAAAAGTGGCTATTTCGGTTGACTCGATCCCGTTGGTTGGGGGCAGGGTGGCTGGGCTAGTGGGACTCGACGATTTCCTCGTTGCGCGCGAATCGGCGGTTCTTGAGCACGGGCAGGAACTCGCGGACGTCGGCGATCCGTCGGCGTGACACGTTGGTGGTGACCACTCCCTCTTCCTCGTCGGTGAGGAAGACCTGCGGGATTCCCATGGGGTCGAGGATCGCCGAGTGCCCGATGGTATGCCCGCTCGAGGTCCCGGCTGCCGCGATCCAGACGGTGTTCTCGATGGCGCGGGCCTTCAGCAGGGTTTCCCAATGATCCACCTTGTGATCGCCCTTGAACCAGGCGGCCGGCACCAGGATCAGATCCGCCCCGCGGTCAGCGAGCGCACGTGCCTGTTCCGGGAAGCGGATGTCGTAGCAGGTCATGAGCCCCACTGACAGGTCACCGATCGTAACCACCTTGATGCCGCCGTCTCCGGGTTTGATCCGGGTGGACTCCTGATAGCTGAAAGCGTCGTAGAGGTGAAGTTTGCGGTAGGTGTCAACAATCTTCCCCGTGGCATCCACCAGGACCAGCGTGTTGTAGGGGCGGTCCTCGCCGCTCCCCTCATACCCGCCAGCAACAATAGCGATGCCGAGCTCGACGGCGATGAAGGACAGCTGCTGCACGAAGGTCGACCAGTTTTCGTCGACGGCAGCCGCCAGCGAACCCTCCACCTTCCCGATGGAGAACATGGATTCCTCGGGGAAGACGATCAGCTCGGACCCTTCGGAACGCGCTTGTTCGGCAAGCCCACGCATGGTCTTGAGGTTGTCCGAGACGCTACCGCCCGGTCGGAACTGCCCAACGCTGATCTTCATCGTCGCCGCTTTCAGTCATGAAATAGGTGCCCTCACAGCCTACCGAATGCCTGAACGTCTTATTGTTGGGTTATGACACTGCAACCTATCGTCCCCGGCCCCGGCCAGGAATCAGTGTGGGACTACCCGCGACCGCCACGGCTGGAGCCCACCACCGAGCGGGTGATGATTGAGTTCGGCGGTATGGTGATCGCCGACAGCACCGATTCGGTCCGGGTCCTGGAAACCAGCCACCCCCCGGTGTACTACGTTCCGATGGACGACTTCGTCGCCGGCGCCCTGGCTCGGGTGGAGGGCTCATCGTTGTGTGAGTACAAGGGGATGGCAGCGTATTACGACGTCGTCAGCGGGCAGCACCGCGCACCCCGCGCCGGGTGGACCTACCCAACCCCCACCCCCGGCTTCGAGGCGCTGCAAACCCGGGTGGCGATTTATCCGGGAGCAATGGACCGCTGTTTTATTGACGGTGAAGTGGTCACGGCGCAGGAGGGCGACTTCTACGGCGGCTGGATCACCAGCCGCATCGTCGGGCCTTTCAAAGGCGCCCCCGGCACCTGGGGCTGGTAGTCCGGGCCCAGTCCCGACAGTGCGACCCGGACAGTGCGAACCCGGACAGTGCGACCCCGCCGTGGAACGGTGACGCCCAGCTAACGCTCATAGAGGACTGATACCTTCGCAGGTTGGTTATCTATCTGGCAGGAGAATATTGTGCGGAAGAAGTTTTTACTGAGTATTGCCTTGGCCGGAATTATCTCGGTGGTGTCCGCATGCGGCACCCCCGAAGACGGCAGCGAGTCGGGATCCGAGACGTCGCAGGCCCCCGCCAATGAGAGCGCAGCGCCCGAAGCGGCCCCCGAAGTTGCCGACGCCGATCTGGAAGGCGTGCCTGACGTCGTGGCGCTGGTCAACGGCACCGAAATCCTGAAGGCGGACTTCGAATCGGTCTACACCGCCCAGTACGAGCAGGCCGCAATCCAGTCTCAGATGTCCGGGGAAGCTGTCGACCAGGATGAGCTCAAAACCCAGACCATCGAGGGAATGATCGGCACCGAACTGCTGGTTCAGGAAGCTGACGAACGCGGAATTGAGGCAAGCGACGAAGCAACTACCGCAGCACTCGATGAGCTCGTAGCAGCCAACCAGCTTGGTTCGGCCGAGGAGTTCTACGCAGCGCTCGCCGAGCAGGGCATGGACGAGGCGACAGTCAACGACCAGCTCGCCACCCAGGTCCAGGTGGAACAGCTCATCCAGGAAGAGGCCGGGGACTCCGCACCCTCCGAGGAGGAGCTCACCACCGCCTACGACGAGGCAGTGGCCCAGCAGGAAGAGCAGAGCGCCCAGAGCGGCGAAGAGACCGAGGTTCCCCCGTTCGAGGAAGCACGGCCAGCTCTCGAGGAGCAGCTCCAGACCCAGAAGGAATCCGCCGCAGCGGAGTCCCTGATATCCAGCCTCCGCGAGGAAGCCGACATCACGATCAACCTCTAAGGCAGGTGGTGCCGCAGCTAGAGGGCTGCGGCACCGGGGCTGACCGGCGTCCGGTCAGGGGATTCCATCGCGAACCATGACGCCAGTTCGTCGGCTGGAAGTGGCCGGGCGTAGTGATATCCCTGGGCCAGGTCGCAGGCGAGCCCGATCAGGGCCTCACGCTGCCCCTCGGTTTCGACGCCCTCGGCTACCGCCTTGATCCCGACGGCGTGGGCCAGCAGGTACCCGCAGGGGGCATGATCGAAGAGCGCCTGATAGTCCAGCCCGGCGGCGCTCACGGCTGCCGCCGGTGAGCGGGAAAGGCTCGCTCAGAAAACGCCGTCGGCGCCATTTCCGCCCCTCAAAAGTTGTGTGGGCGACGACCTGGATTCGGGTGGTTGTCGGCTCCTCACTGAACTGTCGGCGAGGCGGACCGAAATGTAAGCGTTTAGGCGCGACGGCGCCGAATCCGGATCGGCCCCTTGCTGGTGGACGGATCGATGACCGCTCCGCCCTGCGTAATCTCCACCTCACCGGCGGCAACTAACCGCTTGGCAGCGTCCCGGGACGCCTCCATCAGGTCCCGCCACTGCCCGTCGGATACTGCGCGGGCAGCCTCCGACGGGCAGATCGTCGCCTCGGGGGCCCGCTCGTCGAGGAGCCGCCGAATGGCGTCCTCAAGCAGCCGACCGGTGTCGTCGCCAGCGGGGCCCAACCGGTTCCCTAACCGATCAGGTCGTTGATGACGATGGTCTGGTCCCGGTCTGGACCCACGCCGATGGCCGAGAACCGGGCACCTGACATCTTCTCCAGCGCCCGAACGTACACCTGCGCATTATCGGGCAGGTCATCGATAGTCCGCGCGGTGGTAATGTCCTCGGTCCAGCCCTCGAAGTACTCGAAGATGGGTTTGGCGTGGTGGAAATCGGTCTGGGTCATCGGCATCTCATCGTGCCGGACGCCGTCGACGTCGTACGCCACGCAAACCGGGATCCGCTCGATCCCGGTGAGCACGTCAAGCTTCGTCACGAAGTAGTCGGTGAAGCCGTTGACGCGGGCCGCATGGCGGGCCAGGACGGCGTCGTACCAACCGCAGCGGCGTGGCCGCCCGGTGTTGACACCGAACTCGCCGCCCTTCGTCTGCAGGTACATGCCCATGTCGTCGAAGAGTTCGGTGGGGAAGGGACCGGCGCCGACGCGCGTGGTGTAGGCCTTGATGATGCCCACTGCGCGGCTGATCCGGGTAGGGCCAATCCCCGAGCCGACCGATGCGCCACCCGCGGTGGGGTTCGACGAGGTCACGAACGGGTAGGTGCCGTGGTCTACGTCCAGGAACGTGGCCTGGCCGCCTTCCATGAGCACCACCTTGCCGGCGTCGAGCGCCTCATTCAGCACATAGGTGGAATCGATGACCAGCGGCCGGAGGCGCTCGGCGAAGCCGAGGAAATACTCGACCACTTCCTCCACCTCCACGTCACGCCGGTTGTACACCTTGACCAGGAGTTCATTCTTCTGGGCGAGTGAGCCTTCAACCTTCTGCCGCAGGATCGACTCATCGAAGACGTCCTGGACCCGGATCCCCAGCCGTGCCACCTTGTCCATGTAGGCGGGACCGATGCCGCGCCCGGTGGTGCCGATGGCCCGCTTGCCCAGGAACCGTTCAGTGACCTTGTCCAACACCTGGTGATACGGAGCGACCAGGTGCGCGTTCGCCGAAATACGCAACTTGGACGTGTCGGCGCCGCGCGCCTCGAGCCCCTCGATCTCCTCGAAGAGTGCCTCAAGGTTGATGACGCAGCCGTTGCCGATGATGGGGACCGCGTTGGGGCTCAGGATGCCTGCGGGAAGGAGCTTCAGCTCGTACTTTTCACCGCCGACGACGACGGTGTGCCCCGCGTTGTTCCCGCCGTTTGGCTTGACGACGTAGTCAACCCGCCCGCCGAGTAGGTCTGTTGCTTTGCCTTTACCTTCGTCGCCCCACTGGGCTCCGACAATAACGATCGCTGGCATGGGATCCTCCCCCATCGTTGCGGCGGCATCCGGACACCGTGCCGATGCCGCCAGAAGTGCATGAGAATGCCCCAAGACCTCAGTGCATTGCGGCAAGAGATCTGGGGCTCTTACCACCCAAGTTTAGCAACAGATCCCGTTGACGCTCGGCTTGATGATTACCCGGCTCCGGCAGCGGCATCCACAACCGACTTCTTGACCTGTTCTGGGTCCCGGAAGCCTCGAGCTCCTCAGCCCGGACGATTGTCCCGCCGGAGTGGGTTCAGCAGGTGGCTTCGCCCCTGCCAGGCCAGCACCATGGCACCGGCGCCCAGCAGCACGTTGGTCCACAGGTACCCCACGTCACCGTTGACGATGTTCGTCACCGCGGCGCCGGTCATGACAAGAACGAGCAGCAACGCTCCCGGGGTGCGCACCCTGGGAACGAATAGGGCAGCACTCCCGATGAATTCGCCGGCAGCGGTCAGGTAGACAGTCCAGCCGGGAAGCCCGGATTCCTGGAACGGGAGCAGCGCGGCGGGGTCCCCCATGACCTTCTCGATCCCGGCCCGGACAAAGAAGAACGCGAGCACGGCGGCGAGCGCCACCCACACCAGTTCCATCCGGTTCGTCTGCATAGGCTCATGATGCCACCTGGGGCGCACCGGGAGGGGAGAATATGATCATGGATCGATTTGTTGGCAACATTGCGGGAGTTGGTACCGCCGCCGGAATCCGGTTGGTCGTTGGCCTGTGGGCGGATTCGCCGCTGGGCGCCTTTACCGACGTCATGGTGGAGGACGACGGCGGCCGGCGCACCCTGCTCGCGCCGAACCAGGCCGTCGCGGACTACGTCAGCGCTACCTACACGTTCGATCAGATTCAGGTGGTGGACGTGGTCTCCACACTCGACGAGCATCGGCTGACGGTGTCAGCGGCGCCGCTCGAACTGACCGCCGACCTTGGCGGCGTGACAGGGCTCGGTCGGCTGCTCAGCCTCGTTCCCGCCCGGGTAGCAACGTCACCGCGCTGGCTCAGCCTGATCAACCCGGTGGCCGGTCTTGTGATGCCGGGGGTGCAGACGGCGGGTTCGGCGGGCAACGGCCGCACCGAGTATTACGGGGTGACGGCGGCGGTGAAAATTGCGGCCGCGTCGGTGCGCTGGCACGGCAGGGACCAGGGCGCACTCGCCCGGCTGTCCCCACCGGTGCGGTTCGGGTTCAGCTCCGCCCCGGCCGCGCCGATGCTGGTCACCGTGGTGACCAGCATCAAGCGACCGTCAACCTAGTTTTTCACCTTCAGTTGCCGAGCTGCCTGCTGGCTTCCGGATCGGATTCGCCGAGGAACTTGGCAATGCGCTCCGCCTCGTCCATCTCTCCGATGGAGGCCGCAGCCCTGCCCAGCGCGTACAGCGAGCGGAGGAACCCGCGGTTGGGTTCGTGCGAGTACGGGACCGGGCCGGTGCCCCGCCATCCGTTCCGCCGCAGCGCATCGAGGCCGCGGTGGTACCCGGTTCGGGCGTACGCGTAGGACTCGATGGTGCGCCCCTCGGCGTAGGCCTCATCCGCGAGGATGGCCCACACCAACGACGACGTCGGGTACTTGGCGGCGAGGTCTACCGCCTCGTCGCCGGCGTCGAGGCGTGCACCCAGGTCCGTTTCCTCGGGGAGGAGGGTGGGCTCGGGGCCGAGGAGGTTGCGGCGGAATTCGTCCGACATGCTAGAGCTTCTTCCCGGCGGATCCCAGTGATGCTGCGGCCTCGACCACGCGGGCTGCAAGACCGGCCTCGGCTGCGGCGCCCCACACCCGTGGGTCGTAGACCTTCTTGTTGCCAACCTCGTTGTCGACCTTCAGCACGCCGTCGTAGTTCTTCAGCATGTGGTCCACCACGGGTCGGGTGAATGCGTACTGCGTGTCGGTGTCGATATTCATCTTGATGACGCCGTAGGAGACAGCGTCGGAGATTTCCTGGGCTGAGGAACCGGATCCGCCGTGGAACACCAGGTCGAAGGGCTTGTCCTTGCCCAGCTTGGCGCCGATCTGATCCTGGATGTCCTTGAGGATTTCGGGGCGGAGCTTCACGCCGCCGGGCTTGTACACGCCGTGGACGTTGCCGAAGGTCAGCGCTGTGAGGTAACGGCCGTGTTCGCCGGAGCCCAGGGCCTCAACGGTGGCCAGTGCGTCTTCGACAGTGGTGTACAGCTTGTCGTTGATGGCGTTTTCGACGCCATCCTCTTCACCGCCGACAGTGCCGATCTCGACCTCGAGGATGATCTTGGCAGCCGCCGCGCGGGGCAGGATGTCTTTGGCGATCCGCAGGTTCTCTTCAAGGGTTTCCGCTGAACCGTCCCACATGTGGGACTGGAAGAGTGGGTTGCCGCCGCGCTTGACTGCCTCTTCCGATGCGGCAAGGAGGGGGAGGACGAATGCGTCCAGTTTGTCCTTGGGGCAATGGTCGGTGTGCAGCGCAATATTCACGTCATACTTCTTGGCCACCTCGTGGGCGAAGGCTGCGAATCCCAGGGATCCCACCACCATGTCCTTGACCGACGCACCGGACCAGTACGCTGCTCCGCCGGTGGAGACCTGCACAATGCCGTCGGATCCGGCCTCGGCGAACCCCCGCATTGCGGCGTTGAGGGTCTGGGAAGAGGTGACGTTGACGGCCGGATATGCGAAGCCCCCGGCCTTGGCACGGTCGATCATTTCCGAATAGATCTCAGGTGTTGCGATAGGCATAAGGACTCCTCTGTGGAATGCGTATTAGACAGGCGGGATGGGTAACGGACCGCTCATTCCATCCTATTCGACTGCTCGTTCGGCAGAAACGACCCGGAGGGTCAGGTTTGCCGCTTGCAACCGCCAAACCTGACGGCGGGGGCCGTTTCTGGCCCCGCACCACGCTAAACGGCCTCACCTGACCAGGCTAGACGCCCTGACCGAACACGTGCCGGCGAACCCACCCGTGCATCGCGATCGCCGCAGCCGCCGACGCGTTGATGGACCTCGTTGAACCGAACTGGGCAATGGACAGGGTGGCATCGGCGGCGGCGTGGACTTCCGGGGTCAGACCCGGTCCCTCCTGGCCGAAAACCAGCACACAGTTCTCCGGCAACTCGTAGGTTTCCAGCGGCACCGAGTCCGGGAAGTTGTCGATCCCGATGATCCGTAGTCCCTCGCCGCTGGCCCAGGCAACAAATTCCTCGACGGTCGGGTGGTGTCGCACGTGCTGGTAGCGGTCGGTGACCATGGCACCCCGACGGTTCCAGCGTCGTCGTCCGATGATATGGACTTCCTTGGCCATGAAGGCGTTGGCGGTACGCACCACGGAACCGATGTTCAGGTCGTGCTGCCAGTTCTCAATCGCCACGTGGAAGTTGTGACGGCGGGAATCGAGGTCGGCGACGATTGCGTCGTGCGTCCAGTAGCGGTACTGATCGACGACGTTGCGGGTGTCACCTGCCGCCAGCAGTTCGGGGTCCCACTGGCTGCCCGCCGGCAACTGACCCTCCCAGGGCCCGACACCTACCGGAATGAGCGGAATTTCGGGATTTTCTTTCACGCTCCCAGCCTAAGGTGAAAGACTGGGACCGATAGCACCGCCCGGACGGCAGGGAGAGATCACATGCGCGAGAACGAACACATCGAATGCTGGCTGACGGACATGGACGGTGTTCTCGTTCACGAGAACCAGGCCATCCCAGGCGCGGCCGATCTACTTGACCGTTGGGTGGCCACCTCCAAACGGTTTTTGGTGCTGACCAACAACTCCATCTACACACCCAGGGATCTGGCGGCGCGGCTCAAAGCCTCGGGCCTGGAAATTCCCGAGGAGAACCTGTGGACGTCGGCCCTCGCCACGGCCCAGTTCCTCAAGGAGCAGCTGCCGGGTGGACGCGCCTACGTCATCGGCGAAGCCGGATTGACGACGGCGTTGCACAACGCGGGTTTCGTGCTCACCGATCAGCACCCCGACTATGTGGTGCTGGGTGAAACCCGCACCTATTCGTTCGAAGCCATCACCAAGGCGATCCGGTTGGTGGAAGGCGGCGCACGGTTCATCGCTACCAACCCGGATGTGACCGGGCCATCCAAGGAAGGGCCGCTTCCTGCCACCGGCGCCGTGGCGGCGCTGATTACCGCCGCCACCAGTCGTGTCCCCTATATTGTGGGCAAGCCTAATCCCATGATGTTCCGGTCGGCGATGAACCAGATCGACGCCCACTCGGAAACCACCGCCATGATCGGCGACCGGATGGACACCGACATCATCGCGGGGATGGAGGCCGGACTGCACACCGTCCTGGTGCTGACCGGGATCACCCAGCGCGCCGACATCGACGCCTACCCGTTCCGTCCCGCCCAGATCCTGGAGTCGGTGGCCGACCTGATCGACCAGGTGTAGGCAGTGGCGGGAATCCTGAACCTGCGCGACATCGCTCAACTCACCGCCTCCGATCCGAGGGCGCCCGCGCCGGGCCGGGTGTTCCGTTCCAGCCAGCCCTTTGACTGGGACCTCGTCGCGACGATGGAGTTCCTTGCCGGCCGGGGCATCGAGACAATCGTCGACCTGCGCAGCGAACGTGAGGCGGGGATGGTGCCCTGGCTGGTCGCCGCCGACGCCGGGATCGACGTCGTCGCCGCACCGCTCGACCCCTCCGAGGCCAACCCCGCATCGACCATGGGCTTGTTGACCGCCGAGGACCTGGGGAATTACTACGTCGGTTGGCTGCATAGCCGCCCGGGAGCGGTGGTCAGCGCCCTCGAACCGATCGTGGCGGGCCGCACCACGCTGGTGCACTGTGCGGCAGGTAAGGACCGGACGGGCGTGATCACCGCCGTCGTCCTCCTGGTCGCCGGGGTGTCCGACGAGTTGATCATCCAGGACTACGCCCACACCACGGGCGCCCTGCCCGAAATCCTGCCAGCACTGGCGAAGCTCTGGCTGGGGAACGCCCCATCCGGTTCGCAACGGATGTCGTTCGACAACCCGCCGGTAATCCTCACCTCCCCGGCTGCAGCCATGGCCACGTTCATCGACGGGCTGCGCCGCGAATACGGGACCGTTGACGCTTTCCTGACGGGAGCTGGCATGGACCGCCACGATCTGACGCGACTGCGGAAGACACTCAACGGTCAGTAGACGGTTCGCAGCGACCCGCCACGTGGGAGCGGCAGGAACTCCTCCTGCAGCGCCACCACAATGCCCTGATAGATCAAGGGGTTCCACTGCGGGCTCGCGTGGGCTGGGAGCGCACCCTCGGTGACGTAGTCAGCAGACACCAGGTTGTCCGGGAACGCTTCAGCCCATCCCGGCCGGGTCGTCGTGTAGTTCACGGTGTTGTCATTGGGGTTGCCGATGAAGGCAATCTGGGTATCCCCCAGGGTGCCCTGGAACCGGGTGACGTTGTAGTGGTAGATGTACGACGACTGTGACTGGATCAGCAAACTCGACGGCGCCAGCGGAGACAGTTGCTCGAGGGTCTGGTTCATGACCTGCTGCCAGCTGCGTTCGTTCTTGTTGACGATCCGCTCTCCCAGCTCGTATCCGCCCCTCAATACGGTAGGCACCCGGTATCCGGCGTCGTAGAGGCGCACCACACCCTCGAACACCGCCTGGTCCAGCACATCGGTGCGGGAATGCGGACTGGAGTCGAGGATGATCAGCTTCACGTTGATCCCCAACTCACGCAGCTGCGACGCCACCTCGATGGCTACCATCCCACCAAAACTGTGCCCATAGAAGTAGAGGGTTTCGACCTGGAAGATCCGTACATAGCGGTTCAGTGCGGCAACAATGTTGGTGATATTCAGCCCACGGTTCGAGTACCCCATGACTGAAATCTGTCCGCGCTGCGCGAGGGCCGGTCGAAGGGAGTTGGCGATCCAGCCGCCCTCTTCCCAACTCGTTTTGTACCCGGGGAAGATGATCCATCGGGTTCGGGGGAACCGCCGCGCCGCCTCCTCATCCTCAACCGGGAGGAGCTGCAGCTCCTCCCGTTCCTCCTGGATCCTCCTTGTCAGGAACAGGTCGGCGGCGAGGGTGAGGCCGAACCCGGAGCCGACCAGGAAAGAGCGGCGGGACATGCCCTTGATCCCGTGCGCGTAGCGAAGCAGCCGTTCGGCGTCCTCAGTCATAGGTAGTCGGGGGTGTTACCCCAGACCGAGCTCGTCTTTGCCGAAAGCGTAGAGGTACGGCACCCCTGCCTCAGACTCGATGCGTTCCTTCGACCCGGTGTCGCGGTCGACGATCACCGCCACTGCCTGCACCTTGCCACCAGCCCGCCGGACACCCTCGACAGCGGTCAACGCTGACCCACCGGTGGTGGAGGTGTCTTCGAGCACGACGACGGACCGGCCAGTAATGTCCGGGCCCTCCACCTGGCGGGCCATGCCGTGAGTCTTCTGGGTTTTGCGCACCACGAACGCGTCAATGCCACGGTTGTCGCGGGCCGCGGCGTGCATCACGGCGGTGGCCACCGGGTCAGCTCCCATGGTCAGGCCGCCGGCGCTCTCGAAGGCGATTCCGGCGTCGTCGAGCAACTCCAGCATGACCTGCCCCACCAGTTGGGATGCTTCGTGGTGCAGGGTGATCCGGCGAAGGTCAATGTAATAGTCGGCTTCCTTGCCGCTGGACAGCGTCACTTTCTCGTGCACGATGGCCAGTTCCTGGATCAGTTCACGCAGGCGGACGCGGGCGGTGCTATCGGCGGTCATGGTTGCAATCCTAATGTCTTTCGGTACCGGAGATGCCAGGTCCCAGTCAGTGTGACCGGACGCCAAGTGCCTTTCCCCTGGCATGCCTAAACCTGTCAGGGGGCGCTCAGGCTCGCGGTTTCGATTGATTCCGGCGACAGGACGTGGGAAATGGCCATCACCGAGGCACCCCGGACACCAGCATTCTGCCCGGCAACCGATGGCACAATCCGCAGGTGCTCAGTGGCCAAAGGCAGGGAACGCCGGTAGACCACTTCGCGGATCCCGGCCAGCAGGTGCTCGCCCGCCTGCGCCAGGCTCCCACCGATCACGACCACCGATGGGTTGATGAGGTTCACGCAGGTGGCCAGCACATCGCCGATGTCGCGGCCCGCCTGGCGGATCACCTGGATGGCGTCGCGGTCGCCCGAACGCACCAGGTCGATCACCCCTTGACTGGAAGTCAGTTCACCCCCGGTAAGTGCGTTCAATGCTGCCGCGAGCGCGGGCCCGCCGGCCAGGGCTTCGAGGCACCCCGTGTTTCCGCAGCGGCACGGAATCTCACCACCGCGTGGGACCCGGACGTGGCCGAGGTCCCCGGCCGTGCCCTGCGCACCGCGCTGCAGCATTGATCCTGAAATGATCCCGGCGCCGATACCGGTGGCCACCTTGATGAACATCAGATCGGTGGTGTCCGGCCAGTTACCGCTCAGCTCGCCGAGGGCCATGATGTTGACGTCGTTGTCGACGAGCACCGGCACGTTGAAGCTGCGTTGCACCAGCCCCGGCACGTCGAACCGGTCCCAGCCCGGCATGATCGGCGGGTTGATAGGCCTGCCCGTCTCGTGCTCCACCGGCCCGGGCAACCCAATGCCGATCGCTGCCAGTTCGGAGCTGGACCGCTTTGCCTCCCGCAGCAGGGTACCGATCGCTGCCACCAACCAGCCCAGCACCGTCTCTGGCCCGTCGGAGATGGTCATGGACTGGCGTGCGCTGGCTAGTTCTGTTCCGGAGAGGTCCGTCAGGATTACCAGGGCGTGGGTGGCGCCCAGATCGGCGCCGATCACCACCCGTGCCCCGGGGTTGAGGGCGAACAACGACGGCGGCCTGCCGCCGGTCGACACGGCACCCCCGTACGGGGCGACCAACCCGAGGGTCATCAGCGTCTCCACCCGTGAAGCGACGGTTGACCGGGCCAGCCCGGTGAGCTGAGCCAGTTCCGCCCGGGTCCGCGGCTGCCCATCGCGGAGGAGCTGGAACACCTCGCTGGCACCAGGAGCAGGTAAAGCCGAGGTTCGGGCCTGCTTTTCGGACTCAATCTTCAACACAGTTTCAGTAAACCACGCGGAACTTCGGCGTGTCTCACATTCCACTAATTCATGTACAACGGCCTACTTTTGAATGATGCTCGACAAAAGTATAAGTTCCATGTCACAGTGGGCTGGTGGATAACGATGTCTTCCCCTCAGAGTCTCGGGACAGCACCTCGACGGTGCTAAGTGTCTCCGGACTGTCCAAGAGTTTCTTTGGTATTGAGGTGCTGAAAGATGTCTCCCTCCACCTGAACATCGAGGATCGTTCGTCTGCGGCCGCCATCATCAGTGCCGGAGAACACCTGGTGCACGTCCAGGTCTGCGGCAATGACCGTGGTGCCCCCGGCGGCGACCAGACCGACTGGACCGGCATCCTCGAAGCCCTCGATACGGTGGGCTACGAGGGTCCACTGAATATTGAGAGTTTCACCTCGCACAACGCCAGCATTGCCATCGCCGCCTCCATCTGGCGGCCCCTCGCCGAGTCCCAGGACCGGCTAGCCCAAGACGGCCTCGCCTTCCTGCGCTCGATCACGCCGCCCAGGACCGCTACGCCCCTGCCTCAAGGAGACCACCGATGACCACCCCCGCCTCGGCAGCAGCTGCCGTGCCCGGCACGCTCGGGGTGGCCGTTCTCGGCTACTCCTTCATGGGGAAGGCGCACTCGAACGCCTGGCGCAATGTGAACGCTTTTTATCCGACCCCTCGCGTGACCCAGCAGCTCCTGGTTGGTCGGGACGCCGGTCACGTCGCCGACGCCGCCACCCGATTCGGCTGGGCCGAAAGCTCCACCGACTGGCGGGAAGTGCTGGAGCGCGACGATATCCACATTGTCGACATCTGCACCCCCGGCCACCTGCACGCCGAACTGGCGATCGCCGCGTTGGAGGCAGGCAAACACGTCATCGTCGAGAAGCCGCTCGCCAACTCGGTTGCCGAAGCCGAGCTGATGGTCGCAGCGGCTGTGGCAGCCCGGTCCCGCGGCGTCCAGTCGATGGTCGGCTTCAACTATCGACGACTTCCCGCGCTCGCCCTGGCGCGGACCCTGATTTCTGACGGGCGGGTGGGGGACGTCCGTCAGATTCGCGTGAGTTACCTGCAGGACTGGCTAGCCGACGAGCGGGCCGCCATGAGCTGGCGTCTGCGCAAGGCATCGGCCGGTTCCGGTGCCCTGGGCGACCTGGCATCGCATGCTGTTGATCAGGTGGCCTTCCTGCTCGATGACCCGGTGGCGAGCGTGTCCGGCACGGTCAATACGTTCGTGGCGGAGCGTCCCGGCCCGGCCGGCCCCGAACAGGTAACCGTCGACGACGCCGCCTGGGCCACCCTGCGACTCGCCTCCGGGGCGGTCGCCAGCCTTGAAGTCTCGCGGTTCGCGACGGGGCGCAAGAACTCGCTGCAGATTGAGATCTATGGTTCCCGGGGTGGGCTGCGCTTCGATTTGGAGCACCTGAACGAGTTGCAGTACTTCGACAGCGGCACACCGGCAGAGTTGCAGGGGTACAGCAAAATACTGGTCACCGAGCCATCCCACCCGTACCTTGGAGCTTGGTGGCCCGCCGGGCACACCCTCGGCTGGGACCACACCTTCACCAGCCAGGCAGCCGACTTCCTCACAGCGATCAACTCGGGCACACCGACGACGCCGTCGTTCGAGGACGGATTGGCAACCCAGCGGGTACTGGCCGCAGTGGAGGCCAGCGCCGCCCAGGCGGGCGCCGCCGTCGCACCCGCCTGAGACGATCTATTGCACGCAGGAGAAACCTATGGAACTGTCCGTCCAGCTCTACACCGTCCGCGACGCCCTCGAAGCGGACCTCGATGGCACCATTGACCGGATCGCGGCGATGGGTTTCACCAACGTCGAGCCGTACAACTTCGCCGCGGATCCGGCTCCGCTGGCTGCAGCCCTGAAACGGAACCACCTTTCGGCACCCTCCGGGCACGCACCACTGCTCTCAACCGACCAGGCAAGGATCTTCGAGGCGGCCCGCACCCTCGGGATGCGCACCGTGATCGATCCTTATGTGCACCCCGACCGTTGGACATCGGTTGCCGACATCGCCGCCACGGCCGCGCAGCTCAATGAGGCTGCGACGCTCGCCGCGGAGTATGGGTTGCGCGTGGGCTACCACAACCACTGGTTCGAAATAGAGACCGATTTTGATGGCCGCACTGGTCTTGAGGTACTGGCCGAAAACCTGCATCAGTCGGTAGTCCTGGAAGTGGACACCTATTGGGTGGCGGTCGGCGGGCAGGATCCGGCGGCCCTGCTGGGACGCCTCGGTGACCGGGTCCGGCTCATCCATATCAAGGACGGTGCAGTCGACCAGGACAACAAATCCCAGGTGGCAGTCGGCGCCGGACGGATGGACATCGAGGGGGTCCTGGCCGCGTCGTCGACAGTCGAAACGGCAGTGGTCGAACTCGACGACAGCGCCGGGGACCTTTTCACCGCCATTGAGGAGAGCCGCCGGTTCCTGCTTGCCCGGACCGGCGCATGAGGGGCCCTGTCGGCGTCGGCGTGATCGGCGCCGGGGTGATCAGCAAGGAATACCTGACCAACCTCACCGCTTTCCCCGACCTCCACGTTCACATCGTCGCCGATCTCTTTGAGGATGCCGCGCGCACCCGCGCCGCCGAGTTCGGCGTGGCAGCGGCGGGTGGGGTTGAAGCTGCCCTGTCTCACCCGGACGTGGAAATTATCGTCAACCTGACGACCCCCGCCGCCCACGTGCCGGTGGCCCTTGCCGCCGTCGCGGCCGGAAAGCATGTCTGGTCCGAGAAGCCGTTCTCCCTCGACCGCGCCTCCGGAGCCGAGCTACTGGCCGCGGCCGAAGCAGCGGGAGTCCGGCTGGGATGCGCCCCCGACACCTTCCTCGGCGCGGGGCTCCAGACTGGGCTGCGCACCATCCGGCGCGGCGATATCGGCACGCCGTTGACCGCCCTCACCCTGATGCAGTCCCCGGGCCCGGAATCATGGCATCCCAATCCTGCCTTCCTGTTCCAGGCGGGGGCAGGGCCCCTTTTCGACATCGGCCCCTACTATCTGACCGCCCTGGTGCAGGCGTTCGGGTCCATCCGGCGGGTCGCGGCCCTCGGCTCCCGCGCGCGGGACACCCGGGTCATCGGCTCGGGGCCCAAGGCGGGTGAATCGTTTAGGGTGTCCGTGCCCACCCATGTCAGTGCCCTGGCAGAGTTCGACGGCGGCCGGTCGTCGCAGAGTATCTTCAGTTTCGACTCCCCCAGGCCCCGAACGGGTTTCGTCGAAATCACCGGGACCGATGCCACCATCGCTTTCCCCGACCCGAACGAGTTCCACGGGGAGGTCCGGTTGCACCGGCACGGTGCCGATGATTGGGAGACCATACCCGCCGTCGGGTCGGTATTCGGCCGTGGTTCCGGCGTGCTGGACATGGCACGGGCTATCCGGGCAGGCGTACCTCACCGCGCGCAGGGCTCAACCGGTTTCCACATTCTCGATGCGATGGTGGCGATTGCCGAATCAGTCGACACCGGAGCATTCGTGCCGGTGACCAGTTCCGCCGCAGCACTCGATCCCCTTCCCGAGGACTGGGACCCGTCCCAGCTCACCCTTTCCTAGGAGACACCATGGCACGCAACTACACCCTGTTCACCGGCCAGTGGGCCGATCTACCCTTCGAGGAGGTAGCCAGGCTGGCGGGCGAATGGGGCTACGACGGGTTGGAGGTCGCCGTCTCCGGGGACCATCTGGATGCGTGGCGCTGGGACGACGATGAGTACATCGCTGGCCGGCTGGACATTCTGGAACGTAACGGGCTGAAAGTGTGGGCCATCTCCAACCACCTCAAGGGTCAGGCCGTGTGCGACGACCCGATCGACTTCAGGCACCAGGCCATCGTCGGCGCCCGGGTCTGGGGCGATGGGGAGCCCGACGGCGTCAGGGCACGCGCCTCCGAGGAAATGCAGCACACCGCGCGGCTGGCCCAGAAGCTCGGGGTGAAAACGGTGGTGGGGTTCACCGGTTCCTCGATCTGGCAGTACGTGGCCATGTTCCCGCCGGTGTCCCAGGACGTGATCGACGCCGGCTTCCAGGACTTTGCGGACCGCTGGAACCCCATCCTCGACGTGTTCGACGAGTGCGGGGTCCGGTTTGCCCATGAGGTGCACCCGTCGGAGATCGCCTACGACTACTGGTCCACCCAGCGGGCGCTCGAGGCCATCGGGCACCGGCCGGCTTTCGGTTTGAACTGGGACCCCAGCCACTTCATGTGGCAGCAGATCGACCCGGTGGCGTTCATCTCCGACTTCGCGGACCGGATCTACCACGTCGACTGCAAGGACACGAAGATGCGGATGGGCGGCGGCCGCAACGGCATCCTGTCCTCGCACCTGCCGTGGGGAGATTCCCGGCGCGGCTGGGACTTCGTGTCCACGGGCCGCGGCGATGTGCCGTGGGAGGACAGTTTCAGGGCACTGACCAGCATCGGCTACGACGGGCCCATTTCAGTGGAGTGGGAGGACGCCGGGATGGACCGGCTGCAGGGTGCACCCGAAGCCCTGGCCTTCCTGAGGCAGTTTAACTTCGGGCCCTCGGGCGCCTCCTTCGATGCTGCCTTCAAGCAGTAGCGGGCTCCTGTCCCAGGGCGCGGCCCCTGTAGGGCGGGCCGGTGTAGCGGCCGTGTGATTTGCCGTAACGCACCGGAAACGCCACCGTAGTAGCCTTTCCACATGCGCGAAAACCAAGCCAGCATCATTGAGGAAATGGGCGTGCGGCCCACCATCGATCCCGCAACGGAAATCCGTGCCAGGGTCACCTTTCTGAAGGACTACCTCAAGGCCACCGGGACCAACGGTTTTGTTCTCGGGATCAGCGGCGGAGTGGACTCTTCGCTGTCCGGCAGGCTCGCCCAGCTGGCCGTGACTGAACTGGCCGAGGAAGGGACTGAGGCGGACTTCATCGCCGTCCGCCTCCCCTACCGGGAACAGCAGGATGAGGATGACGCGCAGGCGGCCCTGGAGTTTATTCAGCCGAAAAGCCAGCGCACCTTCAACGTCGCAGCAGCTGTTGACGGGTTCGAAGCGGAGTATGCCAGTGCCACGGGTGAGGACATCTCCGACTTCACCAAGGGAAACATCAAGGCCCGGGCGCGGATGATTGCCCAGTACGCGCTCGCCGGCCAGCACAACCTCCTGGTGATTGGCACCGACCACGGAGCGGAATCGGTCACCGGGTTCTTCACCAAGTACGGCGACGGCGGTGCTGACATTCTGCCGCTGTTTGGCCTCAACAAGCGCCAGAACCGGGAGCTGCTCAAGGAACTCGGCGCGCCGCCCCAGGTTTACACCAAGGTGCCGACGGCTGATCTGCTGGATCATCAGCCCGGCCGCACCGACGAACACGAACTGGGAATCACCTACGACCAGATTGACGACTATCTGGAAGGCAGGGAGGTGGAAGAGTGGGCTGCTCTCGCGATTGAGCGCCGCCACACCATGACCCGCCACAAGCGCACCGTCCCTGTCACCATTCTGGACACCTGGTGGCGGGGCTGACGCCCGGGACATTGGTAACGTGTTCCCTGTGAAGATTGCCACCTGGAACGTAAATTCCCTCCGAGCCCGCGCGGACCGCGTCGAAGCCTGGCTAGACCGCTCCGACGTCGATGTCCTCGCAATTCAAGAGACCAAATGCAAGGACGAGAACTTCCCCTGGGATCTGTTCGAAGCCAACGGCTACGAGGTGGCCCACTTTGGTCTGAGCCAGTGGAATGGCGTCGCGATCGCCTCCCGGGTGGGGCTCGACGACGTCGAACGCACCTTCGAGGATCAGCCCCTCTTCGGGAAGGACGCGGAGCCGATCCAGGAAGCCCGCGCTATCGGTGCCACCTGTGGCGGCGTGCGGGTCTGGAGCCTGTATGTCCCCAACGGACGGTCCCTCGACGACCCCCATATGCAGTACAAGATTGATTGGCTCGACACTCTGCGGGCAAAAGCCCTTGGCTGGATCGAAACCGACCCGACGGCGCAGATCGCCCTGACCGGCGACTGGAACATCGCCCCCCAGGATGAGGACGTCTGGGATATCGACCTGTTCCAGCGGGAGGGCTACACCCATGTCAGCCCGGCGGAGCGCGCCGCCTTCCACGCGTTCGAAAACTCGGGCTTCACCGACGTCGCCCGCCCCCACACCCCGGGCCCCGGCGTCTACACATACTGGGATTACAAGCAGCTGAGCTTCCCCAAGAAAATGGGCATGCGGATCGACTTCGTGCTGGCATCTCCGGCGCTTGCCGAGCGTGTGACCGGCGCCTCGATCGACCGGGAGGAACGCAAGGGCAAGGGCGCCTCGGACCATGCACCGGTCATTGTGGAGCTGGGGTAACTGATGGCGGCCATCGGTCCGGCCGCCACGGGCCACACCTTCCCCTACGTGTCGTTCCTCAGGGTCTTCGAACCGCTTGAGGCATTCAGCGACGCCCAGCAACTGGTGATTTTGGAGCAGCGGTCGCGGGAACGCAAGGACACCGAGGGGATTGAACGCAACAACTCGCTGCAGCGGATTCTTCGCCAGGTGTCGGACCCGTTCCCCCACCACGGGGCAGACCTGGTCCGGGTCCTTCATTTCCCCGGCACTAACGGCGTCACCGCTCAGTACTATTGCCCCAATCAGCTGGCGGTCCGCACCTCGCTGGCAGCCGAGTCGCTGGGACAAACGATTCGCGGTCCGCTGGTGGATGTGTTGCTGCCCGAAGCGGCAACCGACGCACACCAGGCGCGACTCGATCCCGAGACCGTCGCCGAGACGACCGCCAAGCTCCACACCCGATCAGCCACCTGGGGGATTCCATTCTCCTGGTTTGTCCTGATCCACGAAGACGATCTCACCGAGGTGATTGAGGACGGCGGCAAGGTCCGCACCGTGCGGATGGCCGCGGCGGTGCACGAATGCATCGAGCGGGCCAAGCACGCGATGGCGTCTCTGGCGATCGCTGCGCCGGAGCTGGACCTGCTCGATGACCTGACAGACATTATCGAATGGCTCCAGTTGTTCCGTCTCGACGCGGTGGTGGAACTCGACTACGGCCCGGTCGCCGACCTGGTGTTCCCCGACGAGTCACCCATGGACGTCAGGATGGGCATCGAGTGCCTGGCGGAAGGCGACATGACGGGCGCCGCAGCGTCGTATCGTCGGTTGGCCTCCCGCTGGATCCCGATCCGCCAGTTGGCCCGCGCCAACTAGCCGCCTGCTACCGGCCACATCGACACCAGCACCTCGCTGCCAGCCGCCTGCCCGGGCGCGCGCCGTCGTCGTCGGCCGCCACCTGCGCCGTTCCGGTGAGGAACCTTGACGTCGGGGGCCAACGTCCAGGTCGCTCACCAGACCGGACGACGACGGCGCTAGTTGATCCCCTCCACGGCGTAGGACACCTTGGTGACGCCCTTCTTGGACTTGATCTTGGTGATGGTCAGGGTGCCGATGTCGCTGACGTCCCGGACATGGGTGCCACCACAGGGGACTCCGAAGTCATCGCTGTACAGCACGATCCGTGCTGGTTTGTTGGTGGGGATGTTGTCCGGAACGTTGCGGCAGTAGTCGCCCATCTCCGATACCGGCATGAACCTGATTTCGTTGGTGCTTCCGGCGCCGACCACATCACGCGCTGCCTGCTGGATCCTCACGAGCGTGGCTTCGGTTTCCTCCGGAGCCAGCGCAGCGTTGTATTCGACGAAGGACATGTGGGGATAGTGTGCGCCTTTGCCTGGAACCCAGGGCAGGCCGAGCCGTTCAACCGCCAGGTCCACCACATGACCGGCCGAGTGCAGGCGGG
>NZ_ALPM01000078.1:0-20215 GCF_000294595.1 Arthrobacter sp. TB 23
CCCGCCTGGTCGTGTCGACCGCCAGCGACACTTCGTCCCCGACGGCGATTGGCCCGTTTCCGAGGTGGTGGACCATACCTTCGGGGTCCAACCGGACCTCCTCCACCGCGAACTCCCCGGCGGCTCCCCTGATCGCGCCGGTATCCCAGTCCTGGCCACCACCGCGGGGGTAGAAGCAGGTCCGGTCCAGGACGACGTCGGTGCGGCCGTCGTCGTCGACGCTGACCGACTGCACGCGTGCGGCGCCGGTCAACACATCGAAGTCGTTCAGGTACATCAGTTCGGTAGCCATCCGCCGATTCTATCTACCCGGTTGCCCACCGAATCGCACCATCCAGTGGAGCGTTACGTATCTGCCCAGCGAAAGCTTGATTCAGTGGGCGGGGTAGTCACCTAGCGGACAGGTAGCGCGGCGGCCCGGTTGACGTCCTGATGATCAGCTCGTGCGGACGGGGTGCCGGGGCGGCAACGGGCACGCCCCCCTCGAGCTCGGCAAGCAGGAGATCAGCCGCATACGCCCCCTGCTCCTCGGGGCTTTGCCGGATGGTCGTCAGGCTCAGCGGGTCCGCGAATTCGTGGTCGTCGATTCCCACCACCGAAAGCTGCCCGGGGATGCTGATCCCTAGATCGGCGGCTGCACTGATCACGCCGAAGGCCATCTCGTCCGAGGAGCAAAACACTGCCGTTGGCCGATCAGCCGGATCCTGCAGGAGGGTTAGCGCCGCCGCCTTTCCACGTTTGAAACGGAAGTCCCCGAACACTGACCACTCCGGTCGGACGGGCAGCCCATGCCGGGCCATCGTGGAAAGATACGCCTCCTCACGGATGCGGGGCACCTCGAACTCGATACCAAAGGACCCGCCGCCCCGCAGGTGTGCAATGTCAGTGTGCCCCAGGGCAATTAGATGCTCGACGGCGTCCCGGGCCGCGGCGTCGTCGTCAATTCCCACATGACGGACTCCCCGGACGGATCCGCCCACCACGATGGTGGGCGAATCCAGGGCTTGCAGCGATCGGAGTTCATCATCCGTCAGCTCCATGCACATCACGAGGAGCGCATCGATGCGTTTGCGCAGGATGGACCGGTGGAACACCCGTTGCCGGTTGACCCCCGACCCGCCCAGGCTGAACACCACCAGGTCATATCCGGCTGCACGGAGCTGGCGATCCACCCCCTCCAGCACCGCCGAGAAATACCAGCGTTCAATCTGCGGCAGCAGCACTCCCATCGCCATAGTCCGGCCGGACGCCAGACCCGACGCAGACGACGACGGCACGTAGCCGAGCTCCTCTGCGGCACATTGCACCCGCAACCGGGTGCTGGCGGACACTCCGGGCAGCCCGCGGAGCGCCCGGGAAACGGTCGCCGTTGAGACACCAAGGGATTTTGCGACGTCGTCAATGCTGGTCATCGGTTCATCCCTTAAGGCCGCCCGCCAGCAGACCGCGAACAAAGTAGCGCTGTAGGCCGAAGAAGACCAGCAGCGGAACGATCATCGACACGAAGGCACCAGCGGTGAGCCTGTGCCATTCGCCGCCGCGCGTGCCGGTGAGTTCCGCCAACCGCTGGGTGATGGGGGCGACGTCGGGCGTGCCACCGGAGAAGACCAGCGCGACCAGCAGGTCATTCCAGACCCACAGGAACTGGAAGATGGCGTAGGAGGCGAGTGCCGGAACTGACAGCGGGATGATGATGCGCCAGAAGATGGTGGCGTGACCCGCGCCGTCCACCCGGGCCGCCTCGATGACTTCACCGGGTATCTCAGCTATGAAGTTATGGAGCAGGAAGATGGCGAGGGGGAGGGCGAAAATTGAGTGCGCGATCCACAGTTGGGCGTAGGATCCTGACGGCAGTAACTGGAAATCACCGATCTGAAGGTTCACGAACAGGCTCAGGAGCGGTATCAGCGCCATCTGGAGGGGAATGATCTGGAGGGCGAAAATGAACACGAACATCGTGTCTTTCCCCCTGAACTTTCCCCAGGCGAACATGTAAGCCGCCATGGCGGCGATCACGAGCGGGATGATTGTGGCGGGAATGACGATTGCCAGCGAGTTCACGAAGTACTGGCCAAGGTTCGGCGACTGGCTCCCCCCGGATACCAGCACATCCACGTAATTATCGGCCGTGAGCTCGCGATCCCCGAACACGTTCCACCAGCCGTTGCGCTGGATGTTCTCCTCAGGTCTGAAGGAGGAAATCAGGAGGCCCAGGGTGGGGATAGTCCACACGGTAGCAATGATGATCGCCGCGATGGTTGCACCCCGGGAAGTGAGCTTCTGCTTAACCCGGCGGGTGATGGGCGGCTGCGCACCGGCCGGGGTTTCCCCGGGCTGGGCTGATGCGGGAACTGGGGGAATAGTCGGCGTCGAGCTCATCGGATCTGCCTCTGCTGCTTGAGTACGCGTGCGTTGTATACGACCACCGGGAGCACCATGAGGAACAGAACGAGTGCCAGCGCCGCGCCGCGACCGGGTTCATTGGCCCTGAATGCCTGGGTGTACATTTCGTTGGCGATTACCGAGGTGTCGTAGTTACCCGCGGTCATGGTGCGGACAATGTCGAAGACCTTCAAGGTGATGATGGTAATAGTGGTGACCACCACGACCAGCGCTCCCCGAATGGAGGGAATGGTGATGTCACGGAACTGTTGCCACGCTGACGCGCCATCCAGCCTGGCCGCCTCAACAATCTCCATGGGAATGCCCTTGATGGCGGCCGAGAGGATCACCATCGCGAAGCCAACCTGGATCCAAACCATCACAGCGATCATGAAAAAGGTGTTGCCGGGCGCGTCGAGGAGGAACTGCTGAGGTTCGCCACCAAACCACACCAGGATCTGGTTCAGCAGACCGATTTGCTCCTGCTCCGGACCCTTGTAGGCGTACACAAATCGCCAGATGACGCCGGCGCCCACCATTGAAATGGCCATTGGCATGAAGACCAGTGCTTTCAGGGTGCGCTCGCCCTTGGCTTTGTCGATGAAGACGGCGTACACCAGCCCAATACCGGATGCCAGAAGTGGCACCAGGATGACCCAGAGCACCGTGTTGCGCAAAGTAATCAGCGCGGTTGGTTCAGTGAACATCCACACGAAGTTCTCGATACCGTTGAGGTTGCCATCACGGTCGGTAAAAGCCAGCAGGGACGTCTGGACTGCAGGCCAGATCATCCCGACGACAAGCAGGATCGCTGCCGGGGCGAGGAAACCAATGACTGTCGCTTTATCCCGGAACGACTTGGGTGCCCGGTCAACGATGAGCATGATTAATCCGATAATGGCGGCGAAAATGGCCAGAGCCACCACCACCTGCAGGAACTTATTGCCTAGGTCCTCCATTGCGCAGCCTCCTTGGTGCGATAAAGGGTGATGCAAAACGCGCTTTTGCGAACGACACGGCACCGAGCACGGTGTGGAAAATGTCAGGACAAGCCCGGCGTTCCTCCTTGACGAAGGAACGCCGGGCTCGCTCTTGAACTACTGCGGCCAGGAGCTTTCGATGGTGTCGAGGACCTCCTCGGTCTCCGAACCGTTGATCCACTCCACGATGCCGCTCCAGAAGGAGTTGGCACCAACAGCGCCCGGCATCAGGTCGGATGCGTCAAAGCGGAAGACGGTGTCCTCGTTTTGCAGCAGTTCGATGGATTGACGATCCAGGTCGGACGTTGCAACCGATGGGTCAAGTGCCAGGTTGGCACTGATTCCGCTGCCCTGGGACACCCTGGCATTGGCAAACTCGCCGCTGGCCATGAACGACTGAAAGGCGACAACCTCTTCACGGTCGGCATAGGCAGCGATGATTTCGCCACCACCGGTGATTGCTCCGCCACCAGCCTCAACGCCCGGTGTCATGAACGCCCACACGTCGCCGTCTTCGGATACCTCGGTGCCTTCGGGCCAGTTGGCAGCCTGGAACGATGCCTGGTGGTGCATAGCGCAAGTTCCGTCGAGAACTGGCTGCCCTGCATCAGCGAACGGGGTGGAAAGGATCGACCGCACATCTCCAATTCCCCCGTTGACGTATTCCTCGTTCTTCAGGATCTCCCCCACCGCGTCGAAGGCTTCAGCGATTTGCGGATCGTTGAAGGGGATCTCATGGTTCACCCACTGGTCGTAAACCTCCGGACCTGCCTGGCGCAGCACGTAGTCCTCCACCCAATCGGTCCCGGGCCAACCCGTGGCTTCGCCGGATTCGAAACCAGCACACCACGGTTTCATGGTGCCGTCGGCCGCGATGTCCTCGGTGAGTGTCATCATGTCGTCGAGGGTCTCAGGGACTTCCCAGCCCATGTCCGTGAACACCGTTGGGTCATACCAGACGTAACCCTTGATATTGGCGAGCATCGGCGCACCATAGAAGACGTCGTCGACCGTGCCATATCCCTTCCAGTCCTCGGTCCAGTTCTCATCAACCAGCGCCTCGACCTCGGCCGGTGCGGGCAGGACATTGCCGCCCGCGACTTCGGCAGCCAGCAGGCCAGGCTGTGGGAAGATCGCGATGTCTGGGGGGTTTCCTGCCTGCGAGCGGACCCCAATCTGTGTCTCGAACTCCTTCGAACCCTCGTACACCACTTCAACCCCAGTGCACTCGGAAAAGTCTGCCCAGGAATTTTCGAGCAGTTCTGCCTCAGTGTCCACAATGGTGGAGTAGACGCTGACCTCGGCGTCCTCGAAGGTGCCGTAGCTCTCGTAGGACGCACAGTCGGCTGCGGGCTCGTCGCCGCCTCCGCCGCCGCCGCCGTCGTCCCCGGACCCCCTGCCGCATGCGGAGAGGCCCAGTGTCAGTACGCTCAGTGCCGCGATTGGCAGCAGCGTTTTCTTTGTGCGAAATGTCGCCATGAATAGACTCCTTTGTCTGGCGGTGGCAGCCTGCAAAACCCGCCCCGCCTCAGCGTTTGGTAAAATGAATGTAAGCGCTTACGTATTACAGGACAATACTTGTGCCAGATGTCACAGTGTTTGATACCAAATCGTGACGTGCACCTCAGCATCCCTTTCCCCCACTCCCGATTTCTCCAAGGAGAGTCAATGACCGCCTCTGCACCTGCAGTCAGCCGCTCGACCGATACTCCAACAACCCTCAGCCCGTGGTGGGCGGACGCGGTGATCTACCAGATCTATCCCCGCTCCTTCGCGGACGGCAATGCTGATGGCATGGGGGACCTGCCGGGTGTCAGGAGTCGGCTCCCCTATCTACGGAAGCTCGGAGTGGATGCCATCTGGCTCTCACCGTTCTATGTCTCCCCGCAGGCGGACGCCGGATACGACGTCGCCGATTACCGCGACGTTGACCCGCTGTTTGGCACCCTGGCCGACTTCGACTCAATGCTCGCTGAAGCCCACGAGTCCGGCATGAAGGTGATTGTGGACCTGGTCCCGAACCACACCTCCGACGAACACGAATGGTTCAAATCCGCCAAGCATGCGGCCCTCGATTCGCCGGAACGCGACCGGTACATCTTCCGGGACGGCAAGGGCGCCCACGGGGAACTGCCGCCCAACAACTGGCAGTCCATCTTCGGTGGCAACGCCTGGACGAGGCTGGAGGACGGTCAGTGGTACCTGCACCTGTTCGACACCAAGCAGCCGGACCTCAACTGGGACAACCCTGAGGTGCGCGCGGAAATGGTGTCTGTGCTGCGGTTTTGGCTGGACCGCGGGGTGGACGGCTTCCGCATCGACGTCGCTCACGGCATGGTCAAGGCCGAAGGTCTGCCGGACTGGGCGGAGCAAACCCAGATGATCGACGGCGGGAACTCGGATAAATCCGATGCAGATCTCAATCAAACCCCGCCCTATTTCGATCAGCCGGGCGTGCACGAGATTTACCGTGAGTGGAACAGGGTCCTGGCGCAGTACGACGGCGATCGGATGCTGGTTGCCGAAGCTTGGGTGGAACCTGCGGAACGGCTGTTCCGCTATGTCCGTCACGATGAAATGCAGCAGGCGTTCAACTTTGATTTCCTGCTGGCGGGCTGGGATGCTGCCCAGTTGACGGAGAGCATCACCGAATCGCTGACCGAGGCGGGGAAGGTGGGAGCGCCAAGCACCTGGGTGATGTCCAACCACGACACGGTCCGCCACACCAGCCGGTTCGGCCTGGAGGACCCTACCCAGTTCCCCAAGGGTCTCGGAACTGACCACGAGCAGCCTGACGAGGCGTTGGGGCTCTCCCGCGGCCGGGCGGCCGCGCTGGTAATGCTGGGCCTACCCGGTTCCGCCTACATTTATCAGGGGGACGAGCTCGGGCTTCCCGAGCACACGACCCTTCCCGACGGCGTCCGCGAGGACCCGACCTTCGCCCGGACCAACGGCACGGAGATCGGCCGCGATGGCTGCCGGGTTCCCCTGCCCTGGCTTGCGGAGGCTCCCGGCTTCGGATTCGGAATGTACGACGCCGTGAGCGCGCCGGGCGCCGCCCCCTGGCTCCCGCAACCGACAAGCTTCGCCGGCTACGCGGCCGACACCCAGGTAGATGTCTCGGGCTCCACCTACGAGCTGTACCGCGATGCACTGGGCCTGCGCCGCAGCCACGAGCTGGGTCGTGGGAACCTGGAATGGACTCCGCTGAACAGCCCGCAGGAGGGTGTCCTCTCCTACCGCAACGGGGTTGTCCTGGTGCTTGCCAACATGGGGGCCGCGACGATCGAGTTGCCCAATGACCACCGGGTGATCCTGGCCAGTGACGGGTCAGCGGTCGACGGCGGGCGCCTCACCACCAACGCGTCCGTGTGGTTGGTGCCGCTCAGTTCCTGATGGTTAGCGCACCCGCTCCGTCCGGGTGAAACGGGTCCGGGCGCCGGCGCTGATACTGATCAGCACCGGCGTCTGGCGTCCCACCAGCAGGTCGAGGGCTCTGACCAGGTCAGTGACCTCGGTCGCCACCTCGTGCGGAGATACCCCCGATCGTGGGAAGACCCTGATTCTCAAGGCCGGTTCCCCATCGAACACGTAGGTGGTGACCGCTGCATTCACGAGATCCCCGCGCTCCTGCAGGGCTGCCTTCAGCGCCTGCTCCGCGACCGACCCGTTGATTATCACCCGACCGGCAGCCTGCCCGCTGGCATCCGCATGGCTGTCATCCTGGGCCAATGTTCCGGAGCGCCCACGCCCCTGCGCGGCGATCCAACCGACCATGCACGCCACAATCAGCAGCATGACGAGCGCCAGCACTATCCAGAGCCAGCTATCCCGTTGTCCGTCGAGCGTGGTCTGCCGCAGCAACCCGTCGATTCCCTCGCCGAGATCGGCAGCAACCGATCGCCACCAGCGGGCTGCCGCCGGGAACATCAACAGAGTCGTTGCCACTCCCGCAGCCATCAGGAGGGCGCCGATGAGACCCAGTAACAACCGATTGAGGATCCGTGGTGTCTGGTTCACTGGCCAATCACCCCTGAAGGCGCGACGGCTACCCGCACCGCCGGGACCGGCGCGACGGATGTCAGCCGCAGTTCGTCCTCGACGACGCTACGGATGCGTTCGACGTCGACCGGCACGCCCGACGTCGGACGCACCTGAACATCGACGGCCCGACGCCCCACGGTGACCATCACCTGATCCGGGGTCACCCCGGCGGCCACCCGCGCGCGGCGGGCCAGGGCCGAGGCGAGCACTTCAGCATCGACCACGATCCCGGTGCGCTGGTTGGGAATGGCATGGCGCGCCAGGCGCCCCGGCAGAACGGCGCTAAGAAAGCACAGGAGGCCAATCAGGAACATCAGCAACCCGGCGCCCACCAACGGGGCCAGCTGGACATTGTCGGGCAGGTCCCCCAGCCACGCTGCCACCTGCTCCGGGCTGACCAGCCAGGCATTCTGGCCGGTTGCCTTCAGCGCAGCCTCGAACATCACGTACAGGCAGATGACTGAGATCAGGATGGCGACGGCGACCGCTGGTAGCGCGCGCGATGAATGCAGTTCACGGCGGACCACCTTGCGGGTCAGCTGGGCAGTGCGTTCATTCACCTGGCACGTCCCCCCTCAGCCGCCATGATGCCGGTGATTCTGATGTCGACCCGACTCAGCCGTGAACCACTGAGCTGGGCTACCTGTTGCAGCACGAGAGCTTTCGCCGCGTGCGTGCGGTCCCAGATCGATCCACCCACCCCGGTGACCAGGGATGGATCCTGGAGCGTACGGGTGAGGGACGGGACGCCGATGGGAAGCGCGAGGCGCAGGGCCAGCAGCCCCTGGTCGTCGGACCAGCTCGCGCGGATCTGCTGGGCTGGAACACCGAAGACGTCGGCAGCAACCGCCCGCGCGGTACTGGTGAGCGCCTGAGTGCTGATCCGGTTGTGCCCCGCGAGACCCGGTGGTGCCGCGCTCACGAGGAGGAGCGTCGGCCCGTGAGGGCGTCGCGGACGCTGGCCAGGTCCACTTTGCCCTCGGCAACCCGACCCAGCAGCGCGCCCACTGCGACGAAGAGGGCCATGAGGAGGAATCCCCAAAACCCGAAGGTCAGGGCAGTGAATGCGAGGACGGCGCCAAGCGCCATACCGACTACGGTGGGGGTCATAGTGATGGCCTAACTAGCTGCGGGGCGGGGTTTGTCGGGGGTTTTGGGGTCATTGAGGCCGGGTACGTGGACATCGGTGATCTCCACGTTCACTTCGATAACCTGCAGCCCCACCAGTTCCTGGACCCCCTGATAGACAGCCGACCTCACCTGATCGGCGACGGTGGTGAGGGGGTAACCGTACTCAGCCACCAGGACAACGTCCACCGCTACCTGGGTCTCCCCTACCTCCACCTGCACACCCTGGCTCAGGTCGTTGCCGCCGACGGCGTCGCGGATCGCGCCTAGCGCCCTACCGGCCCCGGTTCCGAGGCTGAAAACACCCGGAACTTTCCCGGCAGTAATGGCGGCGACCTTGGCGACCGCAGGGTCGGCAATGGTAGTTTTCCCACCCGTCGCATCAACCGTGCTGACGGTGGTCCCGGTCTCCCGCGGGAGCGGCCCGTCAGCGACGCCGGGAAGCGGCTCAGCCGGTCGGTGGCTGGGTGGTGGTGTCCTGTTCTCATCCATCGGCGTTGCACCCTTTCGTTGAGCCCAGCCTAACGGGTACCTGCCCTGGAAGGCACTGCCAGGGGGCCCCCGTCGACGGCGACTACTGAACGGGCTTGTTGCAATGCTCGTGCAGCCACTGCTCAACGGGTGCCACGGCCTCCCGGTAGGAGGCTTCGTCGAAACTCCCCCCATTTTCGGTACTGGCCGTGACGACCTCCTGCAGCCGGTCGAAATCGTCAGCCAGCTCCGGGGGAACCATTGACCGCACATCGTCGATCTGGTTGTGGAGCCGTTCGACCGTTTCATCATCCGAAGATCCCATGAAGCTCAACGGCGCCAGCAGGATCGAGGAAACCCCGGCGGCCACAATGACGCAGTCCTTCATGCTGGTGCCCACGGATCCGCTGTCCCCTGAGTTGTCAGGTGATGAGGAGCCGGGAGAACTCTCCGGGTCGGCGGTTTCGGCGAGGGAATCCTCAGCCGGAGCGGAGGGTTCGTCGGTGGGTGGGTCAGTGGTGAGGTCGGGAAGTTCAATCGCGGTGCCTTTCGGCTCAGGGCCGGAGTCACCACAACCGGTGAGCGAGAAGGCAAGCGCGCACACGGCAGCAACTGTGACACGCGATCCCAACACCCAGGCATCTCCCGATTCATTTGACTTCCCACTGACATGTTACTTAACGCACGAGCGCCCCGGTCTTCTCCTCGACCGGGGCGCCTTCTGAGCGGTAGCTCACCAAACGTTAGGCAGTAACCTTCTGACGCAGCGAGAACCGTCCCTTTTCGGGAAGTGCCAGCTTGAAGACCTTCGCCCAGGTTGACGCAACCTGCTTTGGCAGGGGCCCGGTGGTGTAGGGCAATCCGTAGCGGTTGCAGATTTCCTTCACCTTCACAGCAACTTCGGCGTAGCGGTTCGATGGCAGGTCGGGGAAGCAGTGATGCTCCACCTGGTGCGACAGGTTGCCGGTCATCAGGTGCATGAACTTGGAGCCAGAGATGTTGGCCGAACCGATCATTTGGCGGACGTACCAGTCGCCGCGGGTTTCGCCTTCAACCATTTCCTCGGTGAACGTGTCGGTGCCCTCGGGGAAGTGTCCACAGAAGATCACCGCGTGCGCCCAGACGTTGCGGATCGCATTGGCGGCGAGCGTACCGTAGAGCGCCTGCTTTCCGGAACCAGTCAACATCGCAACAGCGGGCGTAGCAGCGTAATCCTTGGTGAATTGCTTTACCGCTTTGACGCCAACCGCCTTGAGGTCCCTCGACATGTCCTCCTTGGACTTCAGGCCCTCTTTGTACTCGGGGATTTCCAGGTCGTAGAGAGCAATTCCCCACTCGAAGACTGGCGCCAGGATCGCGTTATAGAGCGGGTTGCCCAGGTTGAAGGGGGTCCACGGCTGATCGGCATCCATGCGCAGCAGGTTGTAGCCGACGTCCCGGTCCTTGCCCACCACGTTGGTCCAACGGTGGTGCAGGTCATTGTGGGTGTGCTGCCAGGACCTGGCAGGAGTCACGAAGTCCCACTCCCAGGTGGTGGAGTGAATGTCAGGATCCCTCATCCAGTCCCACTGGCCATGGAGCACGTTGTGCCCAATTTCCATGTTTTCAAGGATCTTGGCGACACTGAGCATAGCTGTGCCTGCCACCCACGCCGCCTTGTTGCGGCCCACCAACAGGGAAGCACGGCCCGCAATTTCCAGGCCGCGCTGAACCTTGATGACCCGCCGGATGTAAGCGGCGTCGGTGGCTCCACGCTTGGCGAGCACCTCGTCGCGGACTGCATCGAGCTCGCGTCCCAGCTCCGCAATCTGTTCATCGGACAGATGCGCTGCTGCTGGCGGCCTCACCAGCGGATGCCCGGTTGCAGCGAGCGCCCCGGGCCGGGTCACTACGGGCTTCGTCTCAGTGCGTTCGGTCAGTGTCGTCATACGGTGGTGCTCCTTAAAGGTCCAGATTGACGGGTCCGGCTGCTGCCGAAACACACGTCTGAATTAATTGGCCGGGTTCCCCATGAACTTCCCCCGTGCGGAGATCGCGGACCTGACCGGCTCGCAACGGGGTAAGACAACTATGGCAAATGCCCATCCGGCATCCGCTGGGCATCAGCACGCCAGCGTCCTCGCCGACGTCGAGCAGGGGTGTATCGCCATCGGCTTCAACCTCGCGGTCGGACGCCTCAAACTGAACCAATCCGCCGTCGTGCCCCTCACCGCCGGCAAGATTGGTGCTGAACCGCTCGATGGTGAGCGTACTTCCCTCCGAGGCCTCCTGGCCCGCAGACAGCGTGGGTTGGGACGCCCACAGCGCCTCCGCGTCATCGAGGAACTCCTCAGGACCGCAGGCATAGGCTGCACGTTCACGCCAGTCTGAGCACAACTCTTCCAGCTCGGCGTCGGATCCAAAGTCCAGCCTGCCTCGCTCCGCCGTGAACAGGTGGGTTACCCGGAAATTGGAGAACTGGTCGGCCAGCTCGTTCAGCTCTTCCAGGAACAGACTGTCCTTCGGCGTCCTCGCCGAGTGGATCAGGACGACGTCGGCGTCCGGGCGTCGTGGCACCAGAGTCCGGACCATCGACATCACTGGAGTGATTCCGCTACCGGCGGTAAGCATGAGCAGCGGGCGGGGATGTTCAGGGAGGACAAATTCGCCCTGCGGTGGAGCGAGGAACAGGACATCGCCCGGCTTGGTATTGCGTACCAGGACCCCCGAGACTGCGCCGGCGTCGGTCACCGTAATTGCGGGATCCGCGCCTGCGGCGGCACTTAGCGAATAGGAGCGCCAGTGGCGAACGCCATCCAGTTCCACACCGATACGAGCCCACTGGCCAGCCTGGTGCGCTTTCCAACCCCACCCGGGATGAAAGTGGATGGTGACCGAATCGGGCGTTTCGGACACGACTTTAGTAACCACACCGCGCAGCTGACGGCTCGAGTACACCGGGTTGAAGAGGGCTAGTACGTCTTCAGGGGCGAGAGGAGTGATCAGAACGGATGCGGCGCGGGCAAGCTGACGGAGCCGAATCATCCTTCAAGTCTAGAATAACGGTCGCCATAGTTCTCCTAGCAGGACATACGATTAAGCCAAGGAAACTATCCCGTCGAAACAATCCTCGAGGCATTGCATGAGTTCCACCACACCCGGCGCTGCGAGTCTTGCGTTGGAGCCACCCTGGCTTGCCCTACCCGAAGAGATCAGCGCACTGCTGCGTCCCCTGATGCCGGGCGTCGTCGAAGCGATCATTGAGGCTGTGCCGCAACTGGTTCCGACTTATGCGAGGCCCATTGAGGGTCGGTTCGGTCGGGGCTTACGGCGCGGGGTCGCGGTAGCTCTTGAGCGCTTCCTGCAGCTGCCGGGGACCAGACTACCCGCCCTGTCCGAGGAGAGCAGGCAGCTGGTAGCAGGGCTGGGGAGCGGGGAATTCCGGCAGGGTCGCAGCATGGATGCCCTGCTGAGCGCCTACCGGATGGGTGCCCGGGTGACCTTCCGTGAGATGTCGCGGATCTCAATGAAGCAGGATCTGGGCCTTGAGGTGGTGGTGAACCTTGGTGAGTCAATCCTGGCCTACATTGACGAGCTTTCGGCGGTGAGCGCCGAGGCGTATGCGTATGAGCAGTCCGAGCGTGCCGGGGCAGTCGATCGGCGCAGGACCGAGCTGTTGGAACTGCTACTGCTCGGGCAGGCAGACGAGGCGGCGCTGCGGCAGGCGGCATCGATGGCTGATTGGGCTTTGCCAGCACAGATGACCGTGGTCACGCTGCCCCTTGACCGGGCCGCGGGGCTGCGCCGCCAACTCGACCCCGGTTCCCTGTTGGTGGAACGGGAAACAGACGCGGTGGTCCTGGTCCCCACCCGCGACACCCCAACGGCCCGCCGCCAGCTATCGAAGGCACTACAGGGACGGTCGGCAGCAGTGGGGCCGGCCTCCGGCTGGGAACGGGTCCCCGACTCGTTGCGGTTGGCAGTTCTGGCCGCCACAGTGTTCCCACCACGTGAAGGGCCCGAGGATCCTCCCATCTGGGCCGACGAGCATCTGGCACAGGTCATTCTTGGCGCCGAACCCACAGCAATCACCGAGCTGGCCCAGCGTCGGCTGGCGCCGCTGGACGGGTTGCGGCCGGCCCAGCGGGAGCGACTCGTGGAGACTCTCCAATCCTGGTTGAAGCACTGGGGGCAGCGGGCACCCATTGCCGCCGAACTGGAAATTCATCCGCAGACGGTTGGCTACCGGCTCATTCAGCTTCGCGAGGCTTTCGGTGACGACCTGGAGAATCCCCAGATCCGATTCGAACTCCAGCTAGCCCTCCATGCCGGGCGGCGTTGACACGGCCTATCGGATCCACCTCGAATAAACTAAGGTTGCTTAGAAGATTGGTTGGGTCGAACACACCAGACGATTCATCCAGCCAATAAGAACTTAGAACGATCAGACAGGAGCACCATCATGAAGAACAAACTTGTATTCGCAGCAGGCATGGCCGCCGGCTATGTGCTCGGCTCGCGTGCCGGTAGGGACAGCTACGACAAGCTGAAGACCAAAGCTGACGAACTGTGGAACAACCCGAAGGTGCAGGAGACTGTTGCTGACACCGCTTCCACCTTGAAGCACAAGATGCCCGAGGTGCAGGAGCAGGCTGGCGGCGCCGTCAAGAAGGCCAAGGAGTCGGTCTCCGGTGCACTGCACCGCAGCGACAAGGCCGATGACGCCAAGGGAACATCCACAGGTTCAGCGTCCACCGGTTCAGTATCAACCGGCCCCAGCGGGGGCAACCCCGCCAAGGTTGAGGACACGCCGTTCCAGAACCAGGACGATGACACCCGCCCGGACACCGTCTAGGTAGCTCCCGTTTGGGGTAGTTTCCCGAATGCCCCGCGCCCCGCAGTCCAGGGCGCGGGGCATTCTCTTTGGCCCACAGCAGGCAACCCTCGGCGTCAAAAGGGGTCGGTCCATTCCCCGGCCACGAACGCGAAGTCGATTTGTTGGATATGGTCGCCGAGCACAAGGTTCACGAAGAGATGCACGAAAATAATTGCCCGGAGGAGCGCGCCAGTCCACCGCATGAACAGTCAGGCGAAGAGTTCGACGTTGCTGCTTGATCCTAATCGGCGGGGATAGCTGCCTAATCGCCCAGCATCCGGCGATCCTCGGTGCGCATTCATCCCTGAAGCCCCAGACCGCATACTCCGAGTTCCCGCAAGATATTCTCGACGATTTGTTCGGCGGATTGAGTCGCGTCGATCACGATGAAGGACGGAAACTGGGGCAGCCCCTTGTAGGCCCTATCGAACGCACCCAGGTGCTCCAGGGTTTCCTGGTCCGTGGCCCGGCCATCGATCCTGGCGTGCGCGATCTCCGGATCGATATCGAAGTAGAAGATGATATCCAGGGCGGGGATGACTTTGAGCAGCAGGGTAAGGAACCATCCTTCACGTATGCCTCGGACTCGGCGCAGGGCGAGCTGACAGTGGAGATAGCGGTCCATAACTACGGCGCCCGAGCTGCGCCGGGCACGTAGGTGGGAAATCAGCACGTTAACGCAGCGGATGCCAGTTTCTATTGCATCAAGCAACACGACCGGCGGCTGAAGGTTGCGTCGATGTGACCACGCGGTCATGCTTCGTCGGCCGGACTGGTTTGGGCTGAAGGTTGCGGGATAGGCCGCAGTTCTCAGCTGTTCTGTCAGCAATCTTCCGGTGGTGGTTTTGCCAGCCCCGTCAATGCCAAGGAGAGCAATGATCATGGCACTCCGCTAACCTTTGTTGCGGCTCGTTGCCGCTTCATATTGCCCTCGTGACTAGTCGCCCTCGTCCTCGTCCTCGTCCTCGTCGTTTTCGTTTTCGTTTTCGTTTTCGTTTTCGTTGGCATCTTCCCCACCGCCTTCATCTCCCACTCCGGGCAGCTGTGGGAGTTGTGTGTCGTCGCAACCGGCAAGGGATAGAGCGCCCATGATCAACAGGCCAGAGCCTAGGAGAGCTGTGACTCGGTTTCTCATGACGATTCCTTGGGTGGGGTGACGTTGGTCGGAGTGAAGATTGCCAGGAGCGCACCGATCTCCTGATGCGCTGTGGCTGGGTGACGGAAGTGCTGGGTGGGCTGGACGACGTATCGGGTCCGGCGGCCTTCCCGCACCCGTTGGAGGTAGCCGGCGTCCTCCAGGTCAGCAAGGATGTGCAAAGTTGCTCTGGCCGTGATGCCAACGGTGGCAGCGATGTCCTCGACGAGGGCGCGGGAGTTCGCAGTCACCGCCAAAAGTACATGGCCGTGATTAGTGAGAAATGTCCACGGTGGACGCTGGGCGGGGACCGTGCTCGGGGTCTTCGCCCTGGTGACCGGGTTCTCCATTGCCGTTCTCGTGTTGTCTATTCCGGACATTGGAGTAGTTCTTCCCTTCGACGTATTGGGAGTTGCTTCGAACAAGTTTGCCGGATGCTTTCTGATGGCATCCAGGTGAACGATTCTTACACCTCGGATGGCTCGCGTGGGTAGTTCAAGGGGGGTGACGACGGCAGTAGCGCCCGATTTGCGTACCGCACGGGCCAGGGCCGTCGTCAGGGCAGGGCGTGAACGCCTGAGCGACCAACTGCCGTGCCAGACAACGCGCGTGGAACTGGAGAACCCTGCTGCGTCCAGTATCGGCCGCGCCAAAGCTGCCAGGGATTCGGCTTCACGCAATGCTCGCTGATACATCCTCGCTACGATCGCCGGATCGGCGGTGAACGGCGGTCGCTGGATGGGGACGAAAAAGAGCAACGGAGAGCCTAACTCTGAAGCCACCCCGACTGCGCTATGCGCCAGGACGGTGACATCTGAATCATGGGTGATGACAGCGGCGACGGGACGACACAAAATGAATGCGGCTCCGGTCATCGTACGCCGCCACCCTTAGTCGCTGACTCCGGGTCAACCTCGTCGGTGGGGTCGCGAACGTCTTCATCAGTGTCCTTGCCGGTGCCTCCGGCGTCGACCGAAGACCCGCCGAGCTCCCTCCTGCGCCCCCGCCAGACCGGCTCCAGCTCCGCGTTCTCTTCCTCCGTGGCGACCCGGAAAGGCGGATCCGTCGGTTGGGGGATGGATTTACGTCCCTGCCCTCGGGTCGCGCGCAGGCTGGCGACGACGGAAACCGCGATAATCGTTGCAACCACCGCCAGCGAGAAAGTCGTGGGGATGTAGAACAGATCGATTTTGAGGAGCATCTTGATGCCGACCCAAATCAGCACCAGGGCCAATCCGACCTTCAGATAGATGAAACGGTGGATCATATCCGCCAGCAGGAAGTACATGGCGCGCAGACCCAGTATGGCGAAGGCGTTGGCGGTGAAGACCAGGAACACTTCATCAGTAACCGCGAAGATCGCCGGGATCGAGTCGACGGCGAAAACTACATCGGTGAACTCAATCAATACCAGCACTGCCAGGAGCGGAGTGGCCAGCAGTACACCGTTGCGGCGTACCAGCAGCTTTTGTCCGTGGTACGCCTCGCTCATTGGCACGAAGCGTCGGAACCCGCGCAACACCAGTGACTGTTCGGGGTTCAAATGGTCGTTTCGCTGGCGGATCATCCGATACCCGGTGTAAAGCAGGAATGCGGCAAAAACGTAGAGGATCCAGGCGAAGTTTTGGATCAGCACGGCACCGGCGGCGATGAAGATCCCGCGGAATACAAGTGCGCCCAGCACACCCAGGAACAAGACCCGGTGCTGAAATTCTCGGGGTACGGCAAAGTAGCTGAAAATGATAGCCCAGACGAAGACGTTGTCTACCGAGAGGGATTTTTCAATGAGATACCCGGCGAAATACTGCTGGCCAAACTCAGCACCCCAGTTCATCCAGATCAGCACACCGAAAGAGACCCCGAAGGCCACCCACACACCTGACCAGACAGCTGCCTCTCGAACCCCGATGACGTGAGCCCGCCGGTGAGCTAAAAGGTCGATAGCCAGCATGACAACGATGAAGCCGAGTACCGCAGCCCAAATCCAGAATGGGACATCCATGAAATTCCTCCGATCGAATCGATCGGAGGTCTCTCCCAGCCCTCAAAGGGCTTGTCTGCCGGGCCACCGTGGGGCCGTAATGACGACGGGACTATTAGGGGGTACTCCCCTCCGTGTACTCAACAAGTGAATCACAGTTCATGTTTTGCCGTCAAGGATCATCGTTGTGCAGTCGACTTCTCGACAAAGGGCGGTGAAAGAGAAAAAACCCCCGGATTATCCGGGGGTTTTAGCTGGTGGCTCCGACCGGCGTCGATCCGGTGACCTTTCGATTTTCAGTCGAACGCTCTACCAACTGAGCTACAGAGCCGTGCAACTATCCTACGACAGTCACCGCGGTCAACCAGTCGAAACTGATGAACCTGAGCGACCCTGACGGGACTTGAACCCGCGACCTCCGCCGTGACAGGGCGGCGCGCTAACCAACTGCGCTACAGGGCCTTGCTTTTTTGCAAGAGCTTCAGCCTACCAGCATCTCTGCCGCTTCTTGACCGCCTCGAAGTGCTCCGAAACCAGCCTGCTCTTGCGTACCCCCAACGGGATTCGAACCCGTGCCGCCGCCGTGAAAGGGCGGTGTCCTAGGCCGCTAGACGATGGGGGCCAGGACCACACGAGGCAAGAATTTTCCCCTGCTGTGGACCTATAAAACTATAGGGCCTGTTTGGCGATTCCACAAAACGAACCCGTCGGCGGGCCTGCCCCGACGGTACAGTCGTTGGTGTGCCCATCGAAATGACCCTTGCAGACTTCGAGTCAGCCGTGGATGACGCGATCGACCAGATCCCCGAAGATTTGATGCGCACCATGAACAACGTCGCCATCTTTGTGCGTGAAGAGTACGAGCCGGGCCCCGGCGAGGATCCGGACACCGAACTCCTCGGGCTCTACGAAGGCACCCCATTGACCGAACGGGATTCCTGGTGGGACGCGGGATCCCTCCCGGACAGCATCAGCATCTTCCGGCAGCCGTTGTTGCGGCACTGTGACAGCCGTGAAGAACTCATTGACGAAATCCTGATCACGGTTATCCATGAGGTGGCCCACCATTTCGGGATTGACGACGCGCGGCTGCACGAGCTCGGTTGGGGATAGTCCTGCTCGCACATCCTCGACCCGACAGCGGATACTTGTTTTTATGAACGGGCACGATCACGGATTACCCCAGGGCACGGCGACCGGCAAGCATCGCCGGAAGCTGGTCATCGTCGTCGCAATCACCCTGACGATTGTGCTGGTCCAGGTGGTCGGGGCCATCTGGTCCGGGTCACTCGCCCTGCTCGCCGATGCCGGGCACATGCTGTCCGACGCCACCGGCGTCTCAATTGCCCTCCTCGCTTCCTGGATAGCCACCCGCCCCGCCACCCGGCGAAGTACCTACGGGTACCAGCGGGCAGAGGTCCTGGCGGCACTCGCAAATGCGATCATTCTGGTGGTGATCGCCGTCGTGATCCTGATCGAAGCGCTACGCCGCTTCAACACGAGCCCCGACATCCGTTCCGACATCATGATCATCACGGCTGTGGTTGGTGCCGTCGCCAACCTCGTCTGCCTGCTCATTCTCCGTCGAGGGCAAGCCGAAAGCCTCAACCTCCGCGGCGCGTACCTGGAGGTGCTCGGTGACCTGCTGGGCTCCGTAGCGGTGATCGTTGCCGCCGTCGTGATTGCAACGACCGGCTATCTTCCCGCCGACACCTTCGCGTCGATAGCCATCGCGCTGATGATCCTGCCGCGGGCCTGGAGCCTCCTCAGGGATGTCATCAACGTACTGCTCGAATCGGCGCCGAAGGGTGTGGACTCGGAGATGATTCGCAGTCACATCCTTGGGGTGCACGGCGTCGTCGGCGTCCATGACATTCACGCGTGGACTATCACCTCCGGTGTGCCGGTGTTTTCAGCCCACGTGGTGGTAGACGAAGCCACCCTCAACGCAGACGGCGTGGACCGAGTGCTCGATCGGCTGACCCACTGTCTCCGTAACCATTTCGATACCCAGCATTGCACCTTCCAGATCGAGCCTGCGGAGCACGCCATTCACGAAAGCCGCCAGCACGCTTGAATTTCCAACGCTTTCGCGACACGCCGTGATCAAACGTCATCAAATGACACTCCTGTTGTTTAGGGTACCTGTGTGACTAATGTTGCTAAAGTGACATGCATCCCATTACTGTCGTGACTGTTGTGTAATACGCCGCGCGAAGATTTGGGGAATAGTGCAGTCATCAGGAAAGCGGCGCATGCGCTCCTTTAGAGCAGTCGGTGTCCTCGCCACGACAGTCCTACTCAGTGGTGTTGGCTTGGCTCCGGGAGTGGCCGCCCCCGAGACGAACGCAATCCCCACGGAAGCCGAGATCGCCGACGCGCTGGACAGCACGACGGCGAAAGCCGCATTGGTGGGCGAGATCGAAGGAATCCTCGCCGAAGCCACGGCAAACCTTCAGGATGCACAGACAACGGCGATGCAGTCTCAGGGTGCCTACATTGATGCACTCGCTGCCCTGGACGAGCGACGCGCCACCGCCGTTGCAACCACCGCCCTTGCCGAAGAGGCAGCGCTGACCCACGACGCCGCAGCAGTTGAGGTGGGGCAGTTGGCTGGCGACCTGTATCGGTCGGGCGGCGTTACCCCCGGGATGACGATGCTGCTCAGTGGAGAGAACCCCGACGAGATTATGTCCCGGGCCTCCACCATGTACGGCTTGTCAGCCAACCGGGCCGCAACCTTTACAAACGCACAGACCGCTGCCAAGACGTGGGAAGCACTCCGTCTGGACGCTGCCGCTGCCCGACAGGCGGCAGCAGACGCGGCCGAGACTGCCCAACTAGCCGGGGAAGACAACCAGCGGGCCACAGACGCCGCAGCCCAACTGGTCGAGTCGCGGCAGGCGGAGCGCACCGTTCTGGTTGACCAGCTGGCCTCGCTGCGCAACACCACAGCAGCACTCGAAGAGCAGCGCATTTCAGGGATTGAGGAGCAACAGCGCGAGGAAGAGCTTGCTCGCATCATCGCTGAGCCCGAGCGTGCCGCAGCCGCCGCGGAGACGCAGCGGTCCGAGGGATCGCCATTGGCCGTCCAGCAGGCCACACCCGCCGCAATTCGCCCACCGGCACCCGCCTCCGAGGCGCCGGCACCTAATCCCACTACGCCAGCGGTAAATCGGCCGAGTCCCTCAGCCCCGGCGCCGTCAACACCGGCACCGGCACCGTTGACACCCGCGCCA
>NZ_ALPM01000079.1:0-32668 GCF_000294595.1 Arthrobacter sp. TB 23
TTTGAGAACTCAATAGTGTGCCATGTTTGTTGATACCGATTGTTTTATTGATTGGTTGAATTTGGCTGCATGATGCTACCTCGGTGGTGTTGTGTGGTTGTTTTTGGCTGGTTTCGAATTTTGCGCGTGCCTGTTTACTGGTTTTTCCTGGTGGTGGGTGCGTGTCTGTAATGCATTTACGGAGAGTTTGATCCTGGCTCAGGATGAACGCTGGCGGCGTGCTTAACACATGCAAGTCGAACGATGATCCCAGCTTGCTGGGGGATTAGTGGCGAACGGGTGAGTAACACGTGAGTAACCTGCCCTTGACTCTGGGATAAGCCTGGGAAACCGGGTCTAATACTGGATATGACCTTCTGGCGCATGCCATGTTGGTGGAAAGCTTTATTGCGGTTTTGGATGGACTCGCGGCCTATCAGCTTGTTGGTGGGGTAATGGCCTACCAAGGCGACGACGGGTAGCCGGCCTGAGAGGGTGGACGGCCACACTGGGACTGAGACACGGCCCAGACTCCTACGGGAGGCAGCAGTGGGGAATATTGCACAATGGGCGCAAGCCTGATGCAGCGACGCCGCGTGGGGGATGAAGGCCTTCGGGTTGTAAACCTCTTTCAGTAGGGAAGAAGCGAAAGTGACGGTACCTGCAGAAGAAGCGCCGGCTAACTACGTGCCAGCAGCCGCGGTAATACGTAGGGCGCAAGCGTTATCCGGAATTATTGGGCGTAAAGAGCTCGTAGGCGGTTTGTCGCGTCTGCCGTGAAAGTCCGGGGCTTAACTCCGGATCTGCGGTGGGTACGGGCAGACTAGAGTGATGTAGGGGAGACTGGAATTCCTGGTGTAGCGGTGAAATGCGCAGATATCAGGAGGAACACCGATGGCGAAGGCAGGTCTCTGGGCATTAACTGACGCTGAGGAGCGAAAGCATGGGGAGCGAACAGGATTAGATACCCTGGTAGTCCATGCCGTAAACGTTGGGCACTAGGTGTGGGGGACATTCCACGTTTTCCGCGCCGTAGCTAACGCATTAAGTGCCCCGCCTGGGGAGTACGGCCGCAAGGCTAAAACTCAAAGGAATTGACGGGGGCCCGCACAAGCGGCGGAGCATGCGGATTAATTCGATGCAACGCGAAGAACCTTACCAAGGCTTGACATGAACTGGAACAGCGCAGAGATGTGTTGGCCGCTTGCGGCCGGTTTACAGGTGGTGCATGGTTGTCGTCAGCTCGTGTCGTGAGATGTTGGGTTAAGTCCCGCAACGAGCGCAACCCTCGTTCTATGTTGCCAGCGCGTTATGGCGGGGACTCATAGGAGACTGCCGGGGTCAACTCGGAGGAAGGTGGGGACGACGTCAAATCATCATGCCCCTTATGTCTTGGGCTTCACGCATGCTACAATGGCCGGTACAAAGGGTTGCGATACTGTGAGGTGGAGCTAATCCCAAAAAGCCGGTCTCAGTTCGGATTGAGGTCTGCAACTCGACCTCATGAAGTCGGAGTCGCTAGTAATCGCAGATCAGCAACGCTGCGGTGAATACGTTCCCGGGCCTTGTACACACCGCCCGTCAAGTCACGAAAGTTGGTAACACCCGAAGCCGGTGGCCTAACCCCCTTGTGGGGAGGGAGCTGTCGAAGGTGGGACCGGCGATTGGGACTAAGTCGTAACAAGGTAGCCGTACCGGAAGGTGCGGCTGGATCACCTCCTTTCTAAGGAGCACCTCGAATGACGCGCCGATCCTGTGTGGTTGGTGTGGGGTTCGTAGGAGTATGGCCTATTGCGCGGGCGTTTGTTCCGCGGTGGGCTGCTCAAGGGTGGAATATCAATGGATAGGTGCCTGGTGGCGCTGGCTGGTTGCAGAGTACGATCGCCTTTTGGTGGTGTGGAAATGGTTCTGGTTGGTGGTGATTGGGTTATCGTATGGCACACTGTTGGGTCCTGAAATAACAGGGCTCTGATTGTCGTGGACAAGTGTTCTGCTGGTTTGGTGCGTCGTTGTGGCGTGTCGGGTTGGTGGGGTGTTGTTTGTGGGGGTTGGGGTGCTGGGGTTTCTGGTTTTTCCCTGCCATGGCAGCGGGATCCTCGTGTTTGGGGGTTTTGGTTGGTGGTGTGGGGTTGTTGGTTGAGAACTGCATAGTGGACGAGAGCATCTTAAAAATAAGAAGCAATTTCAAAAAATCTTGGTTTCAGACTTTTAGTTTGATGCCATGGTTTTCTCGATATGTTTTTTGATCTTTTGTGGTCAAGTTTTTAAGGGCACACGGTGGATGCCTTGGCATCAAGAGCCGAAGAAGGACGTGGGAATCTGCGATAAGCCTGGGGGAGTCGATAACCGGACTGTGAGCCCAGGATTTCCGAATGGGGAAACCCCGCCTGGCCAGCGATGGACCGGGTGACCCGCATCTGAACACATAGGGTGCGTGGAGGGAACGTGGGGAAGTGAAACATCTCAGTACCCACAGGAAGAGAAAACAATAGTGATTCCGTTAGTAGTGGCGAGCGAACGCGGATGAGGCTAAACCAGTGGTGTGTGATAGCCGGCGGGCGTTGCATCACTGGGGTTGCGGGACTTTCCGTTCTGATTCTGCCGGATCAGTGAAATGAGTGCAGGCGTATAGGTGAACGGTCTTGAAAGGCCGGCCGGAGAGGGTGTAAGTCCCGTAACCGTAATGCGTGCTGCCGTTTGGAGAGTATCCCAAGTAGTACGGGGCCCGAGAAATCCCGTGCGAATCTGCCAGGACCACCTGGTAAGCCTAAATACTCCTTGATGACCGATAGCGGACAAGTACCGTGAGGGAAAGGTGAAAAGTACCCCGGGAGGGGAGTGAAACAGTACCTGAAACCGTGTGCCTACAATCCGTCAGAGCGTTGCCATCCTTTCGGGGGTGGTGGTGTGATGGCGTGCCTTTTGAAGAATGAGCCTGCGAGTTAGTGTTACGTCGCGAGGTTAACCCGTGTGGGGAAGCCGTAGCGAAAGCGAGTCTGAATAGGGCGAGTGAGTGGCGTGATCTAGACCCGAAGCGAAGTGATCTACCCATGGCCAGGTTGAAGCGACGGTAAGACGTCGTGGAGGACCGAACCCACTTCAGTTGAAAATGGAGGGGATGAGCTGTGGGTAGGGGTGAAAGGCCAATCAAACTTCGTGATAGCTGGTTCTCCCCGAAATGCATTTAGGTGCAGCGTTGCGTGTTTCTTACCGGAGGTAGAGCTACTGGATGGCTAATGGGCCCTACAAGGTTACTGACGTCAGCCAAACTCCGAATGCCGGTAAGTGAGAGCGCAGCAGTGAGACTGTGGGGGATAAGCTTCATAGTCGAGAGGGAAACAGCCCAGACCACCAACTAAGGCCCCTAAGCGTGTGCTAAGTGGGAAAGGATGTGGAGTTGCGAAGACAACCAGGAGGTTGGCTTAGAAGCAGCCATCCTTGAAAGAGTGCGTAATAGCTCACTGGTCAAGTGATTCCGCGCCGACAATGTAGCGGGGCTCAAGTACACCGCCGAAGTTGTGGATTTCAGATATTAGCTAAGCCGGAGACTTGTTCTCCTGAGTTCAGGCGTCTGGAGTGGTAGGGGAGCGTCGTGTGGGCGGTGAAGTCGCGGTGTAAACCAGCGGTGGAGCCTACACGAGTGAGAATGCAGGCATGAGTAGCGAAAGACGGGTGAGAAACCCGTCCGCCGAATGATCAAGGGTTCCAGGGTCAAGCTAATCTGCCCTGGGTAAGTCGGGACCTAAGGCGAGGCCGACAGGCGTAGTCGATGGACAACGGGTTGATATTCCCGTACCGGCGAAAAACCGCCCATACTGAGCAGGGGATACTAACCGCCCAATACCTGACTGCCCACCCTTCGGGGTGACGTGGTTTTTGGTGGAGCGCGGGACCTGATCCTGGGAGGTAAGCGTATTAACAGGTGTGACGCAGGAAGGTAGCCGGGCCGGGCGATGGTTGCCCCGGTCTAAGGATGTAGGAGGGACCATAGGCAAATCCGTGGTCCTGGTTTGGATACCGTCTCTGAGACCCGATGGGCCCCGTTATGCGGGGATCCGGTGATCCTATGCTGCCTAGAAAAGCATCGGCGCGAGGTTTTAGCCGCCCGTACCCCAAACCGACACAGGTGATCAGGTAGAGAATACTAAGGCGATCGAGAGAATTATGGTTAAGGAACTCGGCAAAATGCCCCCGTAACTTCGGGAGAAGGGGGGCCTCACCCGTGACCAACACTTGCTGTTGTGAGCGTTGTGGGGCCGCAGAGACCAGGGGGAAGCGACTGTTTACTAAAAACACAGGTCCGTGCGAAGTCGCAAGACGATGTATACGGACTGACTCCTGCCCGGTGCTGGAAGGTTAAGAGGACCGGTTAGTGCCCTTCGGGGTGCGAAGCTGGGAATTTAAGCCCCAGTAAACGGCGGTGGTAACTATAACCATCCTAAGGTAGCGAAATTCCTTGTCGGGTAAGTTCCGACCTGCACGAATGGAGTAACGACTTCCCCGCTGTCTCAACCATAAGCTCGGCGAAATTGCACTACGAGTAAAGATGCTCGTTACGCGCAGCAGGACGGAAAGACCCCGAGACCTTCACTATAGTTTGGTATTGGTGTTCGGTGTGGCTTGTGTAGGATAGGTGGGAGACTGTGAACCCTGGACGCTAGTTCAGGGGGAGTCATCGTTGAAATACCACTCTGGTCATACTGGATATCTAACTTCGGCCCGTAATCCGGGTCAGGGACAGTGCCTGATGGGTAGTTTAACTGGGGCGGTTGCCTCCTAAAAAGTAACGGAGGCGCCCAAAGGTTCCCTCAGCCTGGTTGGCAATCAGGTGTCGAGTGTAAGTGCACAAGGGAGCTTGACTGTGAGAGAGACATCTCAAGCAGGGACGAAAGTCGGGACTAGTGATCCGGCGGTACATTGTGGAATGGCCGTCGCTCAACGGATAAAAGGTACCTCGGGGATAACAGGCTGATCTTGCCCAAGAGTCCATATCGACGGCATGGTTTGGCACCTCGATGTCGGCTCGTCGCATCCTGGGGCTGGAGTAGGTCCCAAGGGTTGGGCTGTTCGCCCATTAAAGCGGTACGCGAGCTGGGTTTAGAACGTCGTGAGACAGTTCGGTCCCTATCCGCTGCGCGCGCAGGAAATTTGAGAAGGGCTGTCCTTAGTACGAGAGGACCGGGACGGACGAACCTCTGGTGTGTCAGTTGTACTGCCAAGTGCACCGCTGATTAGCTACGTTCGGATGGGATAACCGCTGAAAGCATCTAAGCGGGAAGCCTGCTTCGAGATGAGATTTCCATACACATTTGTGTGAGAGGCCCCCAGCCAGACCACTGGGTTGATAGGCCGGACGTGGAAGCAAGGACTAACGACTTGTGAAGCTGACCGGTACTAATAAGCCGATAACTTACACCACACACACCACCCGTGAACGGCATCAAAAGACGTTCACACCAAGGATGGTGTAAAGATATGCTGCTTTCGTCCACTATGCGGTTCCCAACCAACAACAGGAACCAAAAAACACAACACAATACAGGTATATACTGTTCAAGTTGTAACCAAAAAAACTTCCCACCCCACACGGCTCACACAGCCAGTGCAGGGGAACGGGTAAAAGGGTTACGGCGGTCACAGCGTGGGGGAAACGCCCGGTCCCATTCCGAACCCGGAAGCTAAGACCCACAGCGCCGATGGTACTGCACCCGAGAGAGTGTGGGAGAGTAGGACACCGCCGGACAACCATTAGACGAAAGGCCCCACCACCGGTGGGGCCTTTCGCACTTAACCCACCACACCCCAAACACCCAACACACGAAACACCCCAGCCGGCGGGGCTGCCCACAGCCGGTACAGTCGCTGGTATGAGTGATCTATTTTCCGATGCTAGCCCCCCGCCGCCGACGCCGGAGCGGGTCTCACCGATCGAGTTTGAGGTCACGGTGCCGGTACCGCCGGAACATGCTGCCGCGGGGTTCGCGGAGCACATCCACCTGTGGTGGCCGGTAGAAGACCTGAACGTCTGGGGCGCCGGTAGTTTCTTCGACCTTGAAGACAATGCACTGGTGGAAACCTCGGTGGACGAAGTTGAAGCAGTGTGGGCTGAGGTTAGCCGAACCGAGCAGAGCACGCGCCTGGAGATGGTGTGGCGGCACCACCCCGACGGTGGGACCCCCACAGACCTGACGATTGAGTTTTTGCGCGGTCCTGGCGACGGGACCACGCTCTCCTTGGTACATGACGGCTGGGACACCGAGGCCAGGTCCAAGACCGAGCGGGAGCTCTACCAAATTTTCTGGCCCCTAGCCCTCACAAAGTTTCAGCGCTTCATGGGAGGCACCCCATGACCCGCGCGACGATGGCCGAACTGGCCGCGCTCCTGCCCTCCGGGGCAATTCTGACCGAGCCTGCCGACGTCGAGCCGTATGCCCGGGACCAGGGACCGGTTCTGGAACTCCGTCTGCCCGACGCCGTTGTCTGGGCGGAGACCGTTAATCAAGTGCAGCAGGTCGTTCGCTGGGCACACACCCACCGCGTCGCCGTCGTTGTCAGAGGAGCTGGCACCGGTGTGTCCGGTGGGGCGCACGCCACCGCCGGGTGCATAGTCCTGAACCTTGAACGGATGAACCGGATCGTGGACATCAGGCCCCTGGATGAGATTGCGGTGGTCGAACCGGGCGTGATCAACGCTGACCTCAACGCCGCCGCAGCGGCGCATGGGCTGATGTACGCACCCGACCCAGCCAGTTACCGAATCTCCACCATTGGTGGCAACGTAGCCACCAATGCCGGCGGGCTCCGGTGCGCGAAGTACGGGGTGACCCGGGATTCGATCCTGGCCCTCGACGTCGTTCTCGCTGACGGTAATCTGATCCGGACCGGTGTACAAACCTTCAAAGGGGTGGCCGGGTACGACCTGACCTCGTTGTTCGTTGGATCGGAAGGGACACTGGGGATCGTCGTCGGCATCACGGTCCGGCTGAGATACCTTCCCCATAGCGTGCAGACCCTGGCAGCGTTCTTTCCCGACGTGCAGGCTGCTGCCGCGGGTGTCCTCGCAGTGGGACAGGCGCGGGTTCAACCGGCAATCATGGAGCTGCTGGACGGGATGACCCTGACCGCGCTGGACGGGGCGCATGGCTCCAATTTGCGGGGGAGAGGGGGAGCCCTGCTGCTGATCCAGACTGATGGGTTCGGCGCCGATGCGGAGGCCACCGTTGTCCGGCGCGTGCTGACCTCCCTCGGCGGAACTGTTGACGCGCAGGACGCCGGCGAGGCGGCCCGGCTCATCGACCTGCGCCGGCACAGTCGGGGTGATGAGGTCGACGACGAATTCCGGGTTGGCGAGGACGTTGCAGTTCCGCGGTCTCAACTGGTGCACTACATCGCCCAGCTCGAGAGGGTGGCGTCCGATCACTCGGTGTTGCTGAAGGTTGTTGCCCATGCCGGTGACGGCAACCTGCACCCCACGTTTTGGGTATCCACTGCTGAGGGTGAACAGGGGGTGGCCCGGCTTGAGCTTGCACTCGATGAGTCTGTGCGTCTGGCCCTCGCAGTCGGCGGCACCATCACTGGCGAACACGGGGTGGGCCAGTACAAACTAAGGTGGCTACCCTGGGAGCAGGGCGAACAAGTGCTTGAGGTGCAGCGGCAGATCAAGGACGTGTTCGATCCTCGTGGCATCCTCAATCCCGGAAAGGCAATTACCGCGAGAGCCTAGCGATGGTGGATAGAATGAGTCCAGTATTCGCTGCCAGCGGGCGGCGTCATAACCATGAATGGGGATTCAACGTGTCGGAAAATTACCCGGGAAGCCAGCCTGACCAGCAGGGCGGCCAGGGCGACGACTCGAAGAAGTACCCCGCGGGCCAGCAATGGCAGCAGCCAGCACCGGGTAGCCAGCCTACCCCTTACGGGCAGCAACAGCCTCCGTATGGTCAACAAGACGCAAGCCAGCAGCCACCCTACGGGCAGCAGTCCCCCTACGGACAGCCCGGTGGCTACGGGCAGGGCCCTTATGGGTCCGGACCGGGCTATGGGCAGACGGCCGAAAATCCAGGAAAAACCCTTGGCATCGTTGGCTTCATTTTGTCGTTGATTCCGCTCTTGAATGTTGTCGGTCTGGTCGTCAGCATCGTGGCCATGGTGAAGTCCCGCAAAGCACGGATGGGCAATGGCTTCGCGTTGGCAGGCATCATCATCGGGGCGCTGGCGGTTATCGCGACCGTCGTCGTCATCATCGGGATCGTCGCATTCATTCCACTGATTTCCGAGGTCGCTGAGTTCTGCGAGCAGGCTGGCTCCGGCCCCCAGACCTTCCAGGGCGAGACCATTCAGTGCCCGTAATCGCCGGCTAGGGCGAATCCCGGGCCCCGCCGCCGAGGATGTCCATGGTCTTCGTGTCAGCCGTCAACATGATGGCGGCCTCATCGCGGCGGTGGACCAGGATCGAGTCGAGATAGGACTGGACTGCTTCGGCCATCGGCACATTGCGGTCCTGTTTCTCCGACATGTACCAGCGGTGCTCCAGTACCTCGTGGACCACCTCGGCCGGCTCCAGCTTGCGGCCCAGCTCCCGAGGGACAGCCCTGACAATCGGTTCGAAGACCTGAGTGACCCAGAGATGTGCGCTGAGTTCCTCGTCGACGTCTGGATTGTTGTCTGCCCGGTAGGCATCCATGTCGTTGAGGAGCCGCCGTGCCTGGTTTTCCTGGGCGTCCAGCCCCGTGAGCCGCAGCAGCCGCCGGCTGTGGTGACCTGCGTCGACCACCTTGGGCTGCAGCTTGATCTGGGAGCTGTTGGCTGCGGTCTGGATGGCGTATTCCTCGACGTCGAAGCCCAGCTCGTTGAGCCGGCGAATCCGCGCGTTAACCCGCCACCGGTCGTTAAGGTCGAAAGACTCCTGATCGGTGAGTTCGGCCCAGAGCCGGCGGTAGCTGTCCATGATGAGCTCACTCGTGGCGAGAGGATCGATCTTTTCTTCGATCAACCCGCCCTCGGAGAGATCCATGAGTTCCCCGGCAATGTTTACGCGAGCGATCTCGAGGTCGTATTCGCGCTGACCGGATGACAGCCCGGGGTAGAGTTCACCGGTTTCTGCGTCGACGAGGTAGGCAGCGAAGGCGCCGGCATCACGGCGGAACAGGGTATTGGAGAGGGACACATCGCCCCAGTAGAAGCCGATCAGGTGCAATCGGACGAGGAGCAGCGCCTGCGCATCGATGAGCCGGGTCAGCGTGTCCCGCCGAAGCGTCTGGGAGAACAACGCTCGGTAGGGCATCGAGAACTTCAGATGCCGGGTCACCAGCACGGTATCCAGATCGGTCCCGTCCCGGGCCTTCCGCCCGGTGATGACGGCGACCGGCTCAACGCTCGGCACATCCAGCCGTCGCAGTTTCCGCAGCATGTGGTACTCGTGCCGGGCGATGTGCTCGCTGGTTTCCTTGATTGCAATCACCGATCCGCCCAAGTGAGCGAAGCGCACAATGTGTCGGGAAATACCGCGTGGCAGGGCTGCCAGATATTGGGCTGGCCAGTCCTCAAGGGCAATGTGCCACGGCAAGTCCAACAGTTCGGGATCGGTGGCAGCGGCCGTGATGTTCAGGGAACCAAGGGTGCCGGGGTCCGGGGCATCCTTGGTACGCGGCAGTTTGCCCGGCTGGTCCCAGTCGGTCGGCTCGTCGTGCCACTCGGCGTTTGGCGCATCGTTCATGTGTTGCCCTTTGTTGTAACTGTGTACGTGTTAACGAAGTACGGTGGCCCCTGAATTGAAAGTCAATCCACAGACCACCGTACTCGGGTCAGTTCCGCTCGGACAGCGGAGCCAGGCTAGACGTGGTCCGCCAGGCGCAGTCCGTCCTTCATGTCGAAGAGGTGCACGTGGCCCTTTTCTGGGGTGACGTAAATGGTGTCACCCTTCATTGGTGGGCGCCGGCCGTCGACTCGCGCCACAATGACCTGTTCCTCCCCATTGAGCGTGGTGTGCCCGTACACGTAGGCGTCTGCGCCGAGCTCCTCGACGACGTCGACCTCAACCTGGAGGCCCTGATTGTCCTCGGCAACCTGCAGGTCTTCCGGCCTGACGCCCAGCGTGACCGTCCCGCCGTGCGCTGCGTCGAGCACCTCATGGGCAACCGGGTAGGTGATTCCGCCGAACTTGACGCCACCGTCGGTGACGGGCAGTTCAAGAAGGTTCATCGCGGGCGAGCCGATGAAGCCTGCGACGAAGACGTTGACTGGCCGTTCGTACAGGTTACGGGGGGTGTCGACCTGCTGGAGAACGCCGTCCTTGAGAACCGCGACGCGATCGCCCATGGTCATTGCCTCGACCTGGTCGTGGGTCACATAAACGGTGGTAACTCCCAGCCGGCGGGTCAGCGAAGCGATCTGGGTGCGGGTCTGCACCCGGAGCTTGGCGTCGAGGTTCGAGAGAGGCTCATCCATCAGGAACACCTGTGGGTTACGCACAATGGCGCGGCCCATGGCGACACGCTGACGCTGACCACCGGAGAGCGCCTTGGGTTTGCGGTCGAGGTACGGCTCGAGGTCGAGCAGCTTGGCGGCGTCGCGAACCCGCTCAGCACGCTCCTCCTTGGAGACGCCGGCAATTTTCAGCGCGAAGCCCATGTTGTCAGCGACCGACATGTGAGGGTACAGCGCGTAGTTCTGGAAGACCATTGCGATGTCGCGGTCTTTCGGGGGGACATCGGTGACGTCGCGGTCACCAATGAGAATGCGGCCCGAGTTGACGTCTTCGAGTCCGGCGAGCATCCGCAGGGATGTGGACTTGCCGCAACCGGAGGGGCCTACGAGGACGAGGAATTCGCCGTCGGCGATCTGAATGTCGAGCTTGTCAACCGCGGGCTTATCTGTGCCGGGGTACAGGCGTGTTGCCTGGTCAAACGTTACCGTTGCCATTTTGTTTTTCCTTTTCACGGGCAGGTACGTGCCCGACGATCCGTTGTGAATGGAGAATATTCAGTTATCCGTGCAGCAACCACCGGCCGCGCTGCTATGAGCTGGCAGGTGGCATGCGTCACACAATCTGAGTATGGCAGATAAATCAGATTCGCGCACCGGCGCCGCGGAGCACCAGGAGGTGCTCAAGGACGGCGACCAGCTCCTGAGGTGATCCGATACGGTGGTGCGCCTGAGTTGGTCCGTCGCCGATTTTGATGCCGAGGTCCTGTGCCTCCAAGGCAGCGAAGGCGTGCTCGTCGGTGACGTCGTCGCCCGCGAACAACACAGCCGTCGCGCCGGTGTACTTTCTCAGTGATCTGACCCCCTGCCCCTTGTCGGCGCTGATCACCGAAGTTTCCAGCACCCGCTTGCCGTCGGTGATGTGAGCACCTTCGAGCTGATCCAGGGCCGTGCGGGCGGCATGGGTTGCGGCGGCGGCGACGTCGTCGTCGGCGGTGCGGGTGTGGAGTACAACGCCGGCCGGCTTGGTCTCGAGCACGGTTCCTGCATGTGCGTCCACCACCCGCTGGACGGCGTCGGTGGCGCGACGCAGGAGGTCAGACTGCTGCTTGGTGAGGGTGAGGGGTGCGCCGTCGGGGCCGGTCCAGGTTTCGGCTCCGTGGCTCCCGATGAGGAGAGTCTCGGGGTCCGGCGTCGCGACAGCACGGAGGCTGTCCAGGGCGCGACCGGACACGAGGGCCGTCGTCGTCTCAGGCAGTTGACCCAAAGCCGAGAGCGCCGTGGCAGACCCCGGCAGTGGCCTGGCGTCTGCTGCGTGGGGAACCAGCGGCGACATCGTCCCGTCGAAATCGAGGGCGATCAGCAGGTGATCGGCTCCAGCGATGGTTTCCAGCGCGGTCAATAGTTCGGCGCTGAGCTGCTCAGGCATGGGGTGTCTCCTGGGAATTCTCGTGGTTCCCTTCCTGCAACGCTGCGAGGAAGGCTTTGGACCAGCGTTCGACGTCGTTCTGGAGCACCTGACGGCGCATGATGCGCATGCGACGAGTCGATTCGGCGGGGCTCATGTTGACCGCGGTGACGATAGCGGCCTTGAGGCCATCAATATCATGCGGGTTGATCAGGACCGCCTGACGCAAGGTATCCGCCGCGCCAGCGAACTCACTGAGGACCAGGGCGCCACTGTTACCGGTCCGGGCGGCCACGTACTCCTTGGCAACCAGATTCATGCCGTCCCGGAGCGCGGTGATCAGCATGACGTCCGCGGCCAGATACAGAGCGACCATTTCTTCGACCGGGTAGCTGTGGTGCAGGTAGCGGATGGCGGTGTTCTTGATGGTGTCGTAGGTGCCGTTGATCCGACCGACGGCGCCCTCGATCTCCTCGCGCAGCAACCGGTACTGTTCAACTCGTTCCCGGCTGGGGCTGGCTACCTGAATGAGTGCAGCGTCCTCCACCTTGACGTGGCCATCAGCCAGGAGCTCTTCATAGGCCTTGAGCCGGTGGCCGATGCCCTTGGTGTAATCCAGGCGGTCGACACCCAGCAGGATGTGCTTCGGGTTGCCAAGTTCACGGCGGATTTCCTTGGACCGTTCGATAATGTCTTCGCGGTTTGCCAGGGTGATGATCTGGTCGACGTCGATGGAGATGGGGAATGCCTCGGCCCGGGAGGTGTAGGTTGGGCCGCCTTTTTCGATTTCCACCTGAACCTGCTGCTGCCTAACCGTGTGCCCGACGAAGCGGCGAACGCAGCGCAGGAAGTTGCTCGCATCGCTGGGACGCTGAAAACCGATCAGATCGGCGCCGAGCAATCCTTCAATCACCTGGCGTCGCCATGGCAGCTGGGCGAAGATCTCCAGGGGTGGGAACGGAATGTGGTTGAAGAAGCCGATCTTCAGGTCCGGGCGCGCGGCGCGAAGCAGCTTGGGGACCAGCTGCAGCTGGTAGTCCTGGACCCAGACGGTGGCCCCTTCGGCGGCAACAGCCGCTGTGGCCTGGGCGAAGCGTTCGTTGACCCGGCGGTAGGAGTCGTACCAATGCCGGTGGAACTCGGGTGGGGCAATGACATCGTGGTACAGCGGCCACAGGGTCGCGTTGGAGAAACCTTCGTAGTAGAACTCCACCTCGTCCGCGGTGAGCGGGACAGGGACCAGACGCATGTTGTCGTGGTCGAAGGCGTCGAGGGTCTCGTCGGGTGCTCCGTGCCAGCCCACCCAGGCGCCGTCGGCCTTGGACATCACGGGTGCCAGGGCGGTAACAAGCCCGCCGGGGGAGCGGCGCCAGGTGCTGCTGTCGTTGGTGGAGACGCGGTCGACAGGCAACCGGTTGGACACCACGATGAACTCGAATTCGCCGTAGGCGGTGGTCTTATCTGGCGAGGGTTGAGCTGAAGGCACGCTGACTCCTGAACATAGTAGGCCTACTTAGCACTTTACCGTTTAGGCGGCGTCGCCCGGTCCGTAGTCGTCGGCGGGGATGGATCGCTAAACTTGAGACTACGCGTACCCAACCATGACGAGGACTGATGACCCCCAGCTCGAGCCATAGACCGACTAAATCGCAGCGATCGTCGCAGGCCCGTGAGCAGGCGAGGCTGCTCCGCGAGGCGCAGGAGCGTCAGGAGAAGCGCAGGGGACTGCTCATTCGCTGGGGTGTGGTGGCGGCTGTGGTAGCCATTCTGGTGGCTGTGGCGTTGATCGTGACCAACACGATCCGCGGCCAGGTTCCCGATGCTGGTGCTGCCCCCGCCGGGGGCAATGAGTTTGGCGGGATTGTGTTGACCTCAAGCACGGAGGTCGAATCCTTCGAAACGGGGACCGTTGATCTGGCCACGCTGCCGTCGGAGCCGCGTCCAGCAGGCGAGTTGCCCCCTGGTATCGCCGAGTCAGCTGACGGTGAGCCCGTGCAGGTGGTTTCGTATGTCGATGTCAACTGTGTGTTCTGCGCCGAGTTTGAGAGTACCCATGCCGATCAGATCAAGGCATGGCTTGACGCTGGCGAGATCAGCATGGAGCACCGCAACGTGGCGTATCTGGACCGCAACTCGTCGACTGACTATTCCTCACGGGGCGCCAATGCGCTGGCGTGCGTGGCCGAAGAATCCCCTGAAGCGTATTTCGATTTTTCGACCGGGGTGTTCGCCAACTATGAGAACGGTGAACTGGACGACGACGGGCTGACAGCTCTGGCGTCGTCGGTGGGTGCCGCTGACATCGCCACCTGTCTGTCGGAGGGGGCTTTCAGGCCATGGGTCAACTTCACGACCGAGGCCGCCGAACTGGATGGTATCGCGGGAACTCCCACCATCTATGTCGACGGTGAAGCGGTGCCCGAGGCAATCGACAACTTCGCTGTGTTCACCCAGGAAAAGATCGACGCCAAGGGCTAGTTTTCGCTGACGCGCTGGCTGGGCTAATCTTGTCTTTGCGCATTCGATCGGTTTCATCACGACGACGGCGCTCGCTGGTATAGCCAGTTCGCCTCCTTAGCTCAGTTGGCCAGAGCACCTGTCTTGTAAACAGGGGGTCGCCGGTTCGAATCCGGCAGGAGGCTCCACGAACCCCTTCTGACTAGGCAATACGCCTGACAGGAGGGGTTTTCTATGACCAGCAAATCGTTGAACCGACGTTTATCGGACGTTTTAGCGTCCATCTTGCCGGGAACATCAATGCGGGATACATGGTGTCCATGTTCAGACAGCCTAATAGGATAGGCTGCCCGTCCCCGAGCCGAGATCAATGACATTGCAGGGACGATGGAGCTCGACCGGCGCGGAGCCGAACTCCTCTGCCCAGCATCCTTATTTCTCGTGGATGTCCTGATCTGACGCGCGGGCCAGCGCGGAACCGAACCGTTCGAGCGCCTGTTCTCCCACGATGTCTCCAGGCAGTAGGGGCACTTGCAGCAGCGGGATATCAGGCAGGGACTCGCGCAGCGTCACCAGATGGTCGTCCTCCAGTGCACGTCGATCCGCAAGGAAATCGCCGGCGTCGGAGGGGGATCGTTTGTTGACCACCAGCGCGCCCACATGGACGCCTGCGCGGACCAATTGCTGGTGCAACTCCACGGTCTCAAGCACGGGAAGCCTCTCGGCGGCAAGGACAATGACAAAGGCGCAGCGCTGCTCATCCATCAGGACCGTGCGCAGCGACTCGAACCGCTCACGCCGACGCAGGAGAATCCGACGAATTTGCACATCGCGCTCCTCCGCCGGCTCTGGTGACCGCCCGGTTCCCACGACGGACTCAGCTGAATCACGATCCTCCAAACCGCGCAACGCGGCCCCGAACCGCTCTGACCGCCCACGACGCCGCAGCAACCCTTCGGTCCAGGCAGACATGATTTCGGGCAGCGCCATCAGGCGCGCAGTATGTCCTGACGGTGCGGTGTCAAAGACCACGAGGTCATACTCGCGCAGTCCAAGGTCAACCAGCTCTGCGATGCGTTCCAGGACCGCTGACTCGTGCGCTCCCGGGGAGTCCCGGGCGAGTTGCATGTGCTTGTCGACCTCACCGGCGAGATGCTCGGGCATGAGCCTGCGGATGGAGGTCCCCACAGCTGCGAGGTGTGCCTCGGTGGTGGCGATTGGGTCTACTTCAATCCCATCGAGGGCGCCAGATGCCCCCGGGCCGACGTCTATCCCCCGCGCGAGCGAAGTGATTCGGTCCCCGACGGCGCATCCCCACAGGTGCCCCAGGTTGTGGGCTGGGTCCGTGGAGACGACGAGCACCCGCCGGCCCGCACGGGCCTGAGCGAGCGCGACAGCGGAGGCGACTGCGGTCTTGCCGACGCCGCCCTTCCCGCCCACAAAGAGCACCCGACGGGCAGCGGCCAGGTCTAGCAGCATGAGATGTGGTCGAGTGGCGAACGCTCCATGCCCATCCGGCGGTGCCAGTCGTGAAACCGGTCATACACCACTGGCAGCAACTCCACCGTGTAGTAACTTGCCGGGTTGGGCACGCCCAAAGCCTCCGAGAGGACCAGCATCATGAAAAGATCCTCCTCATCCCGCTGCGCGCGAGCGAATGTTCGCCGGTAGGGCGCCACGTAGAACTCGTGCAACCCGGCCCGCACATGCTCCTGCACGGTGTGCAGCCGGTGCAGGAGCATGTGCGGTTTCACGGTCAGGAGCGCGTCCGGGTGCTAGCGCGCTCGCGCTCATCGTCTTCCAACTCCGGCGGGTTCTTCTTTGCCTGCGACATAGCGATCGCTGACTCGAAAATAACCCACACCGCGGCAACCAGTATGATCACGTCAAGCACGAGCAACAGCCAGTTTTCGGCGGCGTAGAACTGTCCCATCTGAACGATGAGCGCGTAGACGGACATCGTCAACAAAAACAGGAGCGGCACGAGCACAGGGGTCACGGGACGGCCCTTGCGCAGGAGGATCACGGCGATCATCGATAGCGTCAAACCTGCCAGCAACTGGTTGGTGGTGCCGAACAGCGGCCAGATCAGCATGCCGCCCGCACCGTCTGCGCCAGCGCCGAAGGTCAGGCCCATAGCAATGGCCAGCACAATGACCGTTGCCAACAACTTGTTGATATGGACGCCCATAATGCTCGCGGCTTCCTGCACCACAAAACGTTGCAGACGGATGCCGGTGTCCATGGTCGTCGCGGCGAAGAGGACAGCCATGGTCGCGAGGATGGTGGCGCTCAGTCCTGCAGGAATACCCAGGCCGCTGTTGACGATGGCGCCGCCGCCCTCGACGAACGCGCCCACCCCACCCTGGCCGAACGCACTGTAGACCTGCTCCCATTCCGCGACGGTGCGGAAGCCCGCCGTCGTGGCGATGATGGCACCCAGTGCCAGCAGGCCCTCTCCAACGGCCCCGAAGTAGCCCACGAAGCGGGCATCCGTTTCCTTATTTAGCTGTTTGGAGGACGTGCCCGAGGAGACGATGCCGTGGAATCCGGAGATCGCTCCGCATGCAATGGTGACGAAGAGCAACGGGATGAGGCTCGGTGTGCCCTCCGGCACGGCCTCATTGAACGCAGGGGCCACCAGGGTCGGGGCCGAGATCAGGATCGCACCGTAGAGGATGCCGAGCGCGATGAACAGCTGGAGGCCGTTGATGTAGTCGCGAGGCTGCAGGAGCATCCATACAGGCAGGACCGAGGCGACGCCGGCGTAGAGGAACAGAACCACGATCCAGAAGGAGGTGGCCGAGAGCCCGAGGATTGTCTCCGGCAGGACCACTGGTACCTGGTCCCCGATCAGGATCAGGGCGTAGAGGGCGACGACGCCCACAACGGAGACCACCGCGAGGTTCCACTTGTAGCGGTAGATGGCCTGACCGATGAGGAGGGCGACGACGATAGCACCCCAGGTGGGTATGACAGCGGTAGGAGTACTGGTAAGCAGGCCGGAGATCACCACGGCGAATGCGGCATTGACCATGAGCAGCACAAGGAAGATGATCACGAGGAACAGATTGCGCCCGCGCGGACCAATGTATTCTCCGGAGAGCGAACCGATGGACTTGCCCTTGTGCCGGGCGGAAGCCCACAGTGCACCTAAGTCATGGGCGCCGGCGAAGAAGACTGTGCCGATAGTCACCCATAGGAAGGCTGGCAGCCAACCCCAGATGACGGCAATGGCGGGGCCCACGATGGGCGCCGCCCCAGCAACCGAGGTGAAGTGGTGGCCCCAGAGGACGAATTTGTTCGTGGGAACGTAATCGACCCCGTCACTCAGTTCATGAGCGGGAGTGACGAAAGACTCCTGCAACTTGTAGATACGACGGCCAAGGAACCGTGAGTACAAGAAATACCCAAGAATCATCATGGCTACGCCAGTCAGCGCAAGGACAACGGAATTCATGATGCTCCGATCTAATGGGCCCCCAGCGGGTGTGACCAAGACTATATAGAATTTGCCCCGTAGTTGCCAAGAGCACCTACCCGATACCCGCGACGTCCTTACCCGATGCAGAATCCCGGAACCGCGCTAGGTCGGATTCGAAATGTCTCTACGCGTCCCGAACGGGGGTTCGGGTAGTTGCTGCCTGGCATCATCCGTCACAGGGAGTGTATACACCCTCAGGACTGGAACTACGAGGAAGCGACGGACAAGGCACTGAACCAGGGGCTGGAGGAAGCGTTCCCCGCCGGAGCTCCCTCCGTGATCGAACGACGGATCGTCCGTGGCAACCCATGCCAGGTCCTCATCAAGGAGAGTGCAAACGCCTCCATGGTTGTCGTCGGCTCGCGGGGTCATGGGGGATTCGCCGGCCTATTGTTGGGCTCCGTCAGTTCCGCAGTCGCTGAACGGGCCGCCTGCCCGGTTCTCGTATCGCACGGCGCACCCCGACAGGCTGACGGCGACGTCGACGCATCGCCTATCGAGGCCACCAAACAGTAACGAGAGGGCTGTTGTTAACGCCAACCCAAAATGGGGCCATTAGTGCATTTGAAAACAGGGCCACTGGTGGTTCTGAAATCCGGCAGGAGGCTCCACGCGCCCCAGGTATGCCCCAAAGCCGCATCTGCCATAGCAGATAGAACGAAGCTCGCCGGCTGTGCACTATTGGCTTTTTTCAGCCTGCTATCGGTTCAGGTTGTCGTCACGGAAGGAATAGATGATGGGCACAGGGCACTCGGCCGCTGGGCATTGCATCTCCTGAACCACGGGGTTGAGTGGCTTGCCGCAGACAAGGCCGTTTGCATTGCCCTCGGAGTCAATCACCCCGGGGAGTCGGTAGCCCTTCTTGAGGAGGTCCGCTACGACCAAGACCTGGTTGCTGGCCGGACATCCCGTCGCCGACGCAGGCTCGGCGAAGGACGCCGTCGACGGAATTAGGGCGAACGCCGCGGTTGCCGCGGCGATGAGGACGGAGCGTTTCATCGGATTCCCTTTCGGCAGGGCCGCACCATTACGGCCATCTTAAGTGTGTCCCTCCGCAGCCCAGCCCGCCATACAACAACGCATATCTGAACAGCGCTTCGCCGTAGAGGTTTATGGCAGGTCAACCGATACCCCGGGAAGCACTAGAACCGCCAGCGACAGGCCCGAGCAGCAAAGGAGAAGAGTGAGGACCGTTGCAACATTGAGCGGATTTTACCTAGTCAACGGCCCGAGGCGGCCTCCGCAGGAAACTGGGAGAATTCCCGGCAAGTCCATCGGCGAGACTGCAACCCTGGCCGGAACCCTGAATATCAGATCGGGTCGACATGATTAATGTGCGTTGTAACTAGTGCCCCGCGCCGAGCTTGCCGGCGAGCCGTTCGCGCATCAGCACGGAGGCGTCGTTCAGGCCGATGACCCGGACGTCTTTCCCATGGTTGTGGTATTTCTCGGTGATCGCATCCAGGGCGGCAATCGTTGACGCGTCCCATAGGTGTGAGGCGTGCATGTCGATGACCACGTGGTCTGGGTCGGTCGCATACTCGAACTGCGTGTAGAGGTCGTTGGAGGACGCGAAGAACAGCTCACCGTCGACGGTGTAGGTAGCTGTCTCCTCGCCGTTGAGTTCGATGACCGTCCGGTCGACGGTGACGAAGTGCGCGACGCGGCGTGCGAAGGCGATCATCGCCACCAATACCCCGACGCCCACACCGATGGCCAGGTTGTGAGTCCAGACAACGACGACGACGGTGCTTACCATTACCAACGTCTCGCTCTTGGGCATCCGCCTCAGGGTGGTCGGCTTGATGCTGTGCCAATCGAAGGTGGCTATGGCGACGAAAATCATCACGGCGACCAGGGCTGCCATGGGGATGAGTGCCACAATCTCGCCGAGAGTTACAACCAGGATCAACAGGAAGATACCGGCCATGAACGTGGAGATCCGGGTCCTCGCGCCGGAGGCTTTCACATTGATCATGGTCTGACCGATCATCGCGCAGCCACCCATCCCGCCGAAGAATCCGGTAATGATGTTCGCCGCGCCCTGCCCCCAGCTCTCGCGGGTTTTGTTGGAGCGCGTATCGGTGATGTCATCGACGAGCTTGGCTGTCATGAGTGATTCGAGCAATCCGACCAAAGCCATGGCGAAGGCGAACGGCGCAATGATCTGCAGCGTCTCGAGGGTCAGCGGAACATTGGGGAAAAACAGGGTGGGTAGGCTGTCGGGCAACTCGCCCTTGTCCCCGACGTCGGGGACGGCGATGTTGGCAATAACGGCGAACACGGTGAGCACCACGATGGCGACCAATGGGGCTGGCACCACCATAGTGAGCCGCGGCAAGCCGAAGACGATCAGCAGCCCGACTGCGACCATGGGATAGACCAGCCACGGGACGTCAATGAGTTCCGGGACCTGGGACATGAAGATCAGGATGGCCAGTGCGTTCACGAAGCCCACCATCACCGAGCGCGGGATGAAACGCATCAGCCTCGCGACGCCGATCAGGCCAAGTACTACCTGAAAGATCCCAGCGAGGATGACGGCCGCAATGAAGTAGTCAACTCCGTGGCTGGAAACCAGAGGGGCAATGACCAGCGCAATGGCACCGGTTGCCGCAGAAATCATCGCGGGGCGTCCGCCGAGGAACGCAATTGAAACAGCCATCGTAAAAGATGCAAAGAGACCAAGCCTCGGGTCCACACCTGCGATGATCGAGAATGCAATCGCTTCAGGAATGAGAGCGAGAGCAACCACCAAACCCGCCAACACCTCGGTTTTGAGGAGGCGCGGATGCCGGAGTGTGCGCATCACCGACTGGCGTTCGACAGGAGTGGGTGCCAAAGTCGGCGTGGTCATAGGGATAGTCCTTTGTAAACGGAGCAGGCTAGGTGAATCCCCACGGTTCGGGGGTGTCTGGTCTGGGCCGGTAGGCTGAACGGCAATGTACACATCGATCCGCGCAACGCAGATCGGTCGATCTAAATTCTAACTTAACGTCACGAGAGGTTAACGCCGGTGGGGCACAGGGAATCGAACAATGGGTGAATCTTCGGAACCGGCACGGCCTCGCGCCATGCATATCGGTGAAGTAGCTGAGCGGACCGGTCTCTCGCTCCGCACGATCAGGCACTATGACGAAGTGGGACTACTCCCGGCATCCTCGCGCACCGAGGGTGGGTTCCGTGTCTACACAGACGGTGATATTGAGCGCCTCTTGGTAGTGCGCCGAATGAAACCCTTGGGATTCACCCTTGAGGAAATGGGAGACTTGCTCTCGATCGTGGATGGTCTGACCGCTGCCAGCAATGACGACGACACGAGTAGCCTGCGGGAACGGCTGGCTGGCTACTTGACGTCGGCAGCCGCCCAGCGAGAGAAGATGGCCGAGAATCTCCGGCGAGCAGATGAATTCATCGCGACCCTCGAGACCTACTGACCATTAGGTCAGCGCTAGCCTCCACTCCAACCAGTCTCGGCTAGGATCCGTCGTTCCAGGGCCGGAATCAACGTTTCTACATAGCTTCGGTTCAGGTGGTCGAAGTCGCGGTACACAAAGACGTTACCGATCATCGCTGGGCAGGTGTTGTCCGTGCAGATCCGGTCAGTCAGGTCCACCGAGTGGAACAGCGGTTCGGTCTCGGCGATGGCGTCCGCCGGGTTCTCGGGCAGTAGCACCTCGGCCCGGTCAGGATTGCATTGCGGAGCGTCGACGCCCTGCAGCTCCGCGCACTCAAACATATTGAATGGGAACCGGGGATTGTCTCGGATGGAGATCACCTCTACGCCCTCATCGAGGAACGGCTGGATTCCAGCCTGGTAGTCCGGCACCAGAGATTCGCGCGGCTCGTCTGTGTAAGTGATGGTGCCCAAGGTCAGGATGGCATCAGGATTCTGGTCTTGCGCATACTCTCGCGCAGCGGCGTTGAATGCGTTGCATTCGTCGTCGCGCTCAGCCGATTCGCCCCCGTAGCGACAGGCATCCTTCAGCAAAGCAACCACTCGCCAGTTGTTTTCAAGGGCGATGGGCCCAATGGCTGACATCAGCTGGAGTGCGTGCGAGTCGCCGATGACGATGATGGTCTTGTCCGGTTCCGCGTCGGGCTCAATCTGGTGGCAGCGTTCGAGGAGCGGGTCTGAGGTCAGATAGGGCGGGGTGCAGCCTGGTCCAGCATTACCCCACTCGTTCCCAAGGTCTGTAGCCGCAGGGATGGGGTCGGCGTCGGGAACCCCGCCGGCTGGGTAGTCCGGGGCTAAAGCCGCCGCCCCTGGGTTCAGTGCGTCCGGCTGGGACTCCAACTGGTGTTCGTTGGACGAAATCTGGGTTTCCCAACCGGTCAGTGGCACTGCGACGACCAACGCAAGCGCCACGGTCAATGTTGCATTACGACGACGACGTCGGTGCACCCAGCGCCACGACCGTATGGGTCGTTCAACCAGACGGGTCGTTACCGCCGCCAGTAGGATCGATGCGCCAATAATCACCGCGCCAACGCTGAATGAAGCTCGCTCGGCCCCAGAGACCACCAGATAGGTAATCAGGATGGGCCAGTGCCACAGATAGAGCGCGTAGGACATGCCTCCAAGGCGAAGAATCGGAGGCGCTGAGAGAAGCCGATCGATACCCCACCTGCTGCCTGTCTGACCGGCGGTAATCACAAATAGAGCACCGACGGTCGGAACCAGGGCTATGTAGCCCGGAAAAGCGTCTCCGACGGGAATGAGGATGCCGCAGAGGGCTATTGCCAGAAGACCAATCCACCCCATCAACACGCGCGGAATCTTGTGTGGCCGCAACCAGGGTAGGGCGAGGGCTAGGAGGGACCCGAGTGCGAATTCCCAGAGACGTGCCCGCGTATCGAAGTAGGCGAAGGCCTGGTTCTGGATCGTCTCGCTCACCGAAAACGACAGCGACATGATGAATATCGTGGTGAAGACTGTGCCCGCTACCACCCGGAAAGGCGACCGTAGCGCTCTGGCGGCGGCTGCGCAGCCGGCGAGCAGCAATGGCCACAGAATAAATACTTGCCCCTGAATCGATAACGACCAGAAGTGCTGCATCGGGCTGACAGCCGCGCTCGCTGCCTGGTACTCAACAGCTCCGAGCGCCAATGACCAGTTCTGAAAGTACAGGAGGGAGGCCCAGCCATGGTCGATGATTTCTCCCCACCTGGCCTGAGGAAAGACGAGCAGGGCGGCTGCGATGGTGGCCAACAGTACGATCACCGCTGCCGGTACAAGCCTTCCAAACATCCGTACCCAGCGCCCCAAGAGGTCGAGTGGTCGCTGGGTCTCGACGCGCCCGGTAAAGGACAGTGTCAGCAGGAACGCGGAGATCAGGAGGAAGACGTCGACGCCGCCCGAGACTCGATCTAGCCAGATGTGGTAGACGACCACCATAAGGACAGCGACCGCCCGTAGTCCCTCTACTTCAGGACGGAACGCCTGTTGGCTCTTCCGTGGTTCCGCGGCGGAGCCCAAAACCAACCTCTTTCATTGCTATCTGCGTGGATATTTCGCCCATGAATGAGCTGCGGAGAATCTTTTCGTTCAGCGCAAAGGGGAACCATGAGCGTAACTACTCCAGCAGCCAACGTCGAAGTGTGCGAAATCCGTCGAGTCTAAGCGGGGTAGAGCTGGTATGGGGGGAAGTGTCAACGTGAGTCCCTGGCTTGATCGGTCATTGTTGCGATGAAGTCGTCGGCGCGGTCAAGATTCACCGCCATGGCTTTGCGCCGAACCCGCGCCTCTTCAAGGAACCTGATCAGCGTTTTTTCTGCTGGCCCTTCAGTACCCTTGCTCCGACTGATGGCGTCGAGCAGATCGGCGACTTCGTCGAGACTAAACCCCAACGCGCGTGCCTGTCTTATTAGCACCAGCCGCTTGAAGTCGTCTTCTGAATAGATTCGGAAACCACCGTCAGTTCGGGCTGATGGGTGGAGTAAGCCGATCTCGTCGTAGTGCCGGATTGTCCGCAGGGACAGCTGCGCGCGTTCGGCGAGTTCGCCAATCTGCATCATGCACCGTCCTTCGTAGGAAAAGTAATGGATTTAACTCTACCATTACGTTAGGGTAAGGTCAGTAGTGGAGCTGGCGAATCCGGCACCTCCCACCTTCTTCTTTGGCGCAGTGCAGCGCCCGTTTTCCCTATCAAACCGGAGGCACGATTGTGTCCGCCCGAGCACGAAATGGAGCCCGCATGGCGACCAATGCCTATGCCACCAATCTGGATACGAAGTTAACACCCGAACAAACCCAGTCCGTCTGGCGCACCCTGCGCTCACCCCGGCGTCTGCGGACCGAAGTCCTTGCCGGTTTGGTAGTCGCTCTCGCCCTGATCCCCGAGGCCATCGCGTTCTCGCTCATCGCCGGAGTGGACCCCCGCATAGGCCTCTTCGCCTCCTTCACCATGGCCGTCTCCATCGCTTTCCTTGGTGGACGACCAGCCATGATTTCCGCCGCTACCGCTGCTACCGCCCTAGTGATTGCACCGCTGGTGGCGAGTCACGGGCTGGACTACTTTATTGCAGCAGTAATCTTGGCAGGTATTTTCCAGGTGGTTCTGGGACTTGTCGGCGTCGCGAAGCTGATGCGGTTTATTCCGCGCTCGGTCATGGTGGGGTTCGTCAATGCACTGGGTATCCTGATCTTCACTTCTCAGCTTCCCGAGCTCCTTGGGGTACCTTGGCTGGTTTACCCGATGGTGGTCGTGGGCCTACTGGTGATCTACCTTCTTCCTCGGCTCACCAGAGCCGTTCCCGCCCCGCTTGTCGCGATCGTGATTCTTACCGTTGTCGCCGTCGTCTTCGCTCTCAACGTGCCAACTGTCGGCGATAAGGGCGATCTGCCGGAGAGCCTGCCTTCCCTCTTTTTCCCGAATGTTCCACTGACTTTCGAGACCTTCCAGATCATCGCTCCCTTTGCTCTTGGTATGGCTGTAGTTGGTCTGATGGAATCTCTGATGACCGCCAAGTTAGTTGATGACATCACTGATACCCGGTCCAATAAGGTTCGTGAGTCCTGGGGCCAGGGCACGGCAAACATCATCACCGGCTTCTTCGGTGGCATGGGTGGCTGCGCCATGGTCGGGCAGACGATGATCAACATCAAAGCCTCGGGCGCACGCACCCGAATCTCGACATTCCTTGCGGGAATATTCGTTCTGATCCTCGCCGTTTCGCTTGGCGACATCGTTGCGCTCATCCCGATGGCCGCCCTGGTGGCGGTAATGATCTTTGTCTCCGTTGCAACGTTCGACTGGCACAGCGTCAAGATCGACACGCTCCGTCACATGCCAAAGAGCGAGACCACGGTCATGGTGGCGACCGTCGTCTTCACGGTCTTCACCCATAACCTGGCCATCGGTGTGATCATCGGTGTGCTCGTAGCGATGGTTGCTTTCGCACGCAGGGTTGCCCATTTTGTCAGCGTTGAGCGGACGATCGAGGAACACTTCGGCGTCACCTTCGCCAAATATGTTGTCAGCGGGGAATTGTTCTTCGCTTCTTCCAACGATCTGTACATGCAGTTTGAATACGCCGAGGATCCAGAGAAGATCGTCATTGACATGTACCAGTCGCACCTTTGGGACGCGTCTACGATCGCTGCACTGGACGCGATTATTGAAAAGTACCGCCATTACGGCAAAGAGGTCGAAATACAGGGCCTTAACACTGCCAGCGCCGCCATCCGGGATCGCCTCGCAGGGCGACTTGCAGGAAGCCACTAACGGAGCAAAGGTGTCCTGCGGAGGGCCGAGAGTAGCTGGCAATAGATGAGGAAACAGTGAAAAAGCCAAGGGGCACCGGATCATGGTCCGGCACGGTACTTGCCGCCGCACTGATTACCGCCGCTACGGCGCCGGGTCAGACTGCGGGGCTCTCACCATTCACCGATCCGTTGATCGAGCAGCTCGAAATCTCCAGGACGGACCTTTCGTTTAGCTACCTCATCGGTACGCTCGCCGGTGCAGCAGCCCCCCCATTCATTGGGAGGGGGCTGGACCGGTGGGGTGCACGAAAAGTGATTACCGTGGCGGCGCTGGTATTCGCGGGTACGCTGCTGGCTCTGAGTTTCGCTACCAACATTGCCGGTCTGACTGTCGGGTTCGTATTCCTTCGCATGGCCGGGCAGGGGGCACTAACCCTGGCCGCCACAACTGCGGTGGTGAAGGCTCTAACCACCCGACGTGGTCTCGCGCTCGGAATAACCGCAGCAGTCGGTTCAGCCGGTATCTCCTTGACCCCAGTTCTCGTGAATCGGCTGATCAGCGCCGGTGGGGTGGAAATGGCATGGCGCTATCAGGCAGTTGCCGTGCTCGTGATTATCCTGCCGATGGTCCTCCTGCTTCCCAGATACCGGAAAACGGCGCCCCCAAGGCTCGCTTCCGGGGAGTCCCAGCCCCATCCTGAGACAATTCCGGGCGCCGACTGGTCCAGCAGCCAGGCAGTTCGGGCCCCCATTTTCTGGGCCATAGCTGCAGCGCTGGCTGCAACCGGAGTGCTCACCACCGGTCTCGCTTTTCACCAAATCTCTATCCTCACCACTCAGGGCCTAACCAGCACCGAAGCCGCTGCGAACTTCATCCCCCAAACCATCACTGGCATCCTCGCGACTTTGGTGGCGGGGGCGCTTTCTCATCGCGTTGACCCACGGTTTGCACTGGCTGCTTCGATGGCGCTTCTTGCTGCAGCGCTAGGTTTCCTGCAGGTTGTCAACGGACTACCTACCGCACTTATTTATGGCTTGATACTTGGTGCGGCATCCGGCTCGATCCGAGCTATCGAGCCAATCGCCTTGTCGCACTACTTCGGCACAGAGAATATCGGCGGTATCCGAGGCATCATTACCGCCATCAACGTCGGGTCGACAGCTCTGGGTCCGATACTTTTCTCACTCGGGCGCGATCTGACAGGGAACTATTCTGTGCCTAGCCTGATATTTGCGCTATTGCCGGTGTCGGTAGCAGTATTTGCGCTGCTGTGTCCCGCGCCCGGCCGGAAAGGCAAACTAATGGCCAGGGGTGCCAGCCGCTAGAATTCGGATGCCCTGCTGGTGAAACGCATTGGGGCGTTGAAGGTATTCCTGTGGGCCCAACCTTTGGGGACCGCCCAACACGACCCTCTGGGGGCTGATCGGATTCACGGGCCCGGCTGCTGGTTCCGGGACTTTTATCGCCTCTGCTTGGGTGGCGCCGGACACCCAGTCTCAATGTGGCGAACCCGTTGGTGACCCGTCGGGCGAATGAGGGCTAGGAAATTCGATGTCGTGTGTAGTAACCGGGTGCAAGGAAAAAGTTAGCGGAACCAGTGTGGTCCCCCAGTCGGTCGCTGGCGCCCAGCCCGGTGATCGGGCGGCTCAGCGCTCAGGCAGCGTTTTGACTGAATTCCTCGGTGCAGTCCTCGCAGAAGACTTCGTCAACTAGTTCGCCGCAACACTGACACCTGTGATTAATGTTTGTCATGGATAGACATTACGAAACGTACCCGCCGGGTCACGAGTAGGGAATACTCGTTTTCCCCATCCGTGATGCAGGTAGAGAGTGCCAAATCCACAAATGAGGCATCACCAACCTTGCAGACGGTCTAGGGTTTTGCCGCGGTCGCATCGTCTGCCGGTACGACGACGGTGTCCTGGTGGTTGTCCATGTCGTCCATCTCGCCATTTGAATCGGCGTCTGACTCCTCTTGACCATCGCAGGGGGGAGCTGGAACGGCCGGATCGCCGTCCCCGGCCTCTTCCTCAATAGCGTCATCCGCCTCAGTAGTGCCATCCACAGGAGTGGCCGAGGCATCGGAGGCAACCTGTTCGTCGTCGGTCACTGGTACGGGAATCGGTACCGGGAACGGCGACGCATCCTGTCGGGGGCCGTGTCCCGGCGTCGAGTCCTCACCGGATCCACTTCCAATAGCCTGGACTGTCTCAGGTTCGGTGCAGACCAGAGCTGGGTCAGGGTCCGGTTCAGGAGCGGGTGAAGGCTCAGGTTGGGGTGTGGGCTCGGGGCCGGGAGCGGGCGGGGGAGTAGTTTCATTTTCTGGCTCAGGCCCCGGGGAGCTGGGCGACGGTGCAGGTTCATCCTGTTTCGTTGGGGCCGCTGACGGACTTGGGCTCGAAGAGTTCGGGCTCGAAGGACTCTGGCTTGACGGCCCCGGCTGAGGCTTATCCTGTTCTGACAACTTGGGTTCGGATGGTCTGGCAGTGGGTCGGGGAGTCGGCTTGGAATCATGAGCAACCGGGTAAGAGTGCCGTGGCGGGGCCGAGCCGGCAGCAGGCTTCGGAACTGCTGGCGCGGCAACAATCGCCGGTCCATGCACCCCTTCGATGCGACTGTCACCCGTATCGTGTGACACCTCGTGAGGCATGGCAATTACCCATGGCACTGCATTGCTTGATGCACCCCCACCCGGTGCGTAGGAGGTCATGTCCGGTGTTCCCACCTGGGATGCGGGATTCAGCGGTGTGAGCGTCCATCCTCGAGGATCAACGTGGGACCCATCGCGAATGGTTTCAAAATGCAGATGACAACCCGTTGAGGACCCGGTTGACCCGACGGTCGCCAGAATCTCGCTGACTTCAACGGTAGCTCCGGCTTCAACCGAAATCCCCTCAAGGTGGTTGTAGGTGGTGATCAGCCCGTTGCCGTGATCGATCTCCACTCGATTCCCGCCACCCCAGGGGTGCCACCCGACGGCCCGTACCGTTCCGGCATCCGCCGCATGAACTGACGTACCGCAGGGTGCGGCGAAATCCAGTCCGTAGTGGAACTCGCCCGCCTCGCCGGTGAGCGGGTTGATGCGCTCGCCGAATGGGGAACTGGGGCTCAGTGTTCCCAACGGTGACATGAGTGTTCCCGGCCCGGGGCGGGCAGGGCCGTCGGAGGGATCGCTGGTGACCTGAAGCCCGTTATCAGCTGCCCTGGCCTCCTCCGACGCAATACCGCTGTTGGGTTGACCGGGAACCATAACGCCGTTGGGCTGACCAGGAACCAGAAAATCCTGCATCTCAGGAGCTGGGATGGCCAATAACTCACGTCCAACCCATCCAGTGGGCACTGCAGCCGACACGGCACTTCGAGTTGCGGCCGCTGCTAACTGACCGGTCGTTCCTGGGGTGGAGTTTTGATATCCGGAGCCGCAGACTGCCGCCATAACTACGCATACCGCAAGGGTTGTCCGCGTGGCGGACTTGCGCAAACCCGGGGTCTTCGGGGAAAAGATTGGTTGGACAGTTTTCACGATTAGCTCCAGAGCTATCCCTGCTGAGCAAGCTGGCCAGTTAGGTGAATTCCCATTGCGGCGAAAACGAATCGACCCCAACCCACTCACCCCTGCGAGGAAAGTTTCTTAAGTACCCCCTCAGATTGGCTTACCGCACCAAGATGCGCAACGGCTTGAAGGCGAACATTCGAGGAATCGAATGACTTCCTAGGGTTTTACCAAGCTAGCTCTCTTGAGTGGGCTTGCAGCAGGTGTCTCTCGACGCGCAGTCTATTCCTTGGGCGATATCAGGGGCGGGCGGGATTTCCTAGGCTGTAGCTTCGGCCAGCACATCCTCGTAGAACGGGTAATCGATGTATCCCTCGGCGCCGTGTGAATAGTAGGTCGCAGGGTCGGGCTCGTTCAGCGGTAGGCCTTCCTGCCACCGGCGGGCCNNTTCGCGATCGCCTGACGGCCGACGACGACGGCGTCTCCGAGCCGGGATGCGAGGATGCTCTCGGCTTCGTCACGGTCGGTAATCACGCCGAAGCCGCTGTTCACCAGGAAGGGTCCGCCGAAGCGCGAACGGAGTCCCTGGATCAGTGAACCGGCTGGGTCTTCGTGGAGGACGCTCAGGTAAGCGAGGTTGAGGGGTGCGATAGCGTCGACCATTGCGCCATAGGTAGCGAGGATGTCGTCGGGATCTGCGGGTAGCACGTCCCTGCCGCTGGTGCCCGGGGAAATCCGGAGTCCCACCCGCTCGGCGCCGACCGCTGCAACTACCGCCTGGACTACCTCGGCCATGAAACGGGCGCGGTTGGCGGGGGAGCCGCCGTAACCGTCGTCGCGCTGGTTGGTTTCCGGGAACATGAACTGGTGGAGGAGGTAGCCGTTGGCCCCATGAAGCTCAACACCATCCATACCAGCGTCGATCGCGTTCCGTGATGCCTGGACAAACTCATCGATGACGCCGGGAAGTTCGTCAGTGGTCAGGGCGTGGGGAACCGGGTACGGCAACTTGCCATCATAGGTTCGGGTTTCGCCATTGATCGCCACAGCGCTCGGAGCAACGACCGTGTGCCCGCCAGTGGTTGCCTCGTGTGTGACCCGTCCGGCATGCATGACCTGGGCAAAGACCCGCCCACCGGCGTCGTGCACAGCAGTAGTGACATTGCGCCAGCCGGCCAACTGTTCCGCTGTCACTAGGCCTGGCTGGCCGGGGAAGCCTCGGCCGGCGTCACTCGGGTAAGTGCCCTCGGTGACGATCAGCCCCAATGATGCGCGCTGCCGGTAGTGCTCAACCACGAGAGGGCCAGGAACGCCCTCCCTGCTCGAGCGGACCCGGGTGAGGGGGGCCATGACGATACGGTTGGGCAGTTCCATGGCACCAATGGTGAGCGGGGTGAAGAGAGTCACAAGCAGCACTTTCCGTTGAAAATAGGTTCTGCAAGGGGCAACCCCGTCCAGGTCCGACCTATTCCAGGGCCGGTGTAGGCGGGAATAGCTAGCCACTGATATCGCTTACCTAGCTGTCACCCCGTAGGCCCTTTCGGGATGCTCAGAGGGGGCCCAATTATGCGTAATCGTGCAACAATATCTCCTGCACATTGGTCAGGAATTTCATGGTTATACTCGGTGGCTGCATCAACCACACAGCTTCAGCGATTTTCAAGAGAACGGCACCGGAATGGCAACGGATTACGACGCACCACGCAACAACGATGAGGACAAGGAAGCCGAGTCCCTCGAAGCCCTTCAGGCTAACCGTGGCAGCAAATCCCAGTCGGCTTCAGTTGACGTCGAGGATGCCGACACTGCCGAAGGGATTGACCTTCCTGGTGCGGATCTTTCGGGTGAGGAACTCCTGATCCAGGTAATTCCGCCGCAGGATGATGAGTTCACCTGCTCCTCCTGTTTCCTGGTCCGCCACCGCAGCCAGGTTGCCCGCCAGAAGGGCGACCTCCTGTTCTGCCGGGAATGCGAAGGCTAACCACCCGAAGACTTCTCCACCGCGCCGTCGACGGACCACTCCTCGGTCTGTCGACGACGCGGCGTGAGGATCGGGTGTGACGGCTAGTGGCCCAGCAGATCCTCATCGCCATGGCTGAGGGGCGAACCGCCAAGGTTGGCGCTGTCGTCGCTGCCATCGATCTCTGATTCGTCAGCGGGATCGCCGAAATCGACGTCCGCGGCGGCTTCGCCCAGCGTCGGTACGGCGTCGTCGCCCTCAGATCCATCGCGCAGTACCTGCTCAGCAACGGTGCCTTCCGCGGTCACCGTCGCAGCCGGTTCGTCCTGAAGTAGCGGGTCGTTTCGCCACTGGTCAGGGTTGTCTTCCGCAGCGCCCGGGTAGTTGTCGGGCTGTCCCGCAGCCACCGGATCCAGCTCCTCGGCTTCCGCTGTATCGATTGCGTCGGTGATACTCAGTTCCTCTTCGGGGAGGTTTGATTCAGTCATGACATGCACCTTTCGAGTCAACACGTGAACTACCCAGCCTACTGACCTCTTGGCGGAGGAGATAGTTTTATCGCGGTCAGACCGGTTCAATAGAGGTATGAGAACCCACACATCAAGCAAGGAAAAGACCAGCGCTGACCTGTATCGCCAGATAGCTGTCACTGCCAGCATGATCTTCTGCCTGGTGGGATCGATGATCGGTGTCGGAGTCTTCGGCGGGACGCCCATTGCAGAGGCGGCTGGCGGGGCATTGGGCACGGATGCCACCCTTCTGGCCCCGGCGAGTGCGGCGTTTTCCATCTGGTCAGTGGTGTACGCGGGCTTGGTGGCTTACACCGTCTGGCAATGGTTGCCGTCACAGCGATCCGCGCAGCGGCAACGATCGCTCGGCTGGATGGTCGCAGTGTCAATGGTGTTGAACGCGGTCTGGATTCTGAGCATCCAGGCCGGGTGGCTCAATGCGAGTGTGCCGGTGATTCTGGTGCTGCTTGCAGTCCTGACCGTCTTATTTCTGCGCTACAGCGGCCGGCCAGCATCATCGTGGCCTGAGGCAGTGATTGTCGATGGCACGCTGGGCCTGTATCTTGGCTGGGTCTGCGTGGCGGTGTGCGCGAACATCGCTGCAGCGCTGACCGCTGCAGGCTTCGACGGGTTTGGCCTGAACGAAGAAGTTTGGGCTGTCGCTATCCTTGCCGTCGTTGCACTGGTTGGCCTAGGGCTGGCGCTCAAAGGCAAGGGTCGTCTCGCCGTCGCGGCGGCTATTGGTTGGGGACTCACCTGGATCGCGGTTGGGCGCACCAGCGGCGACATGGAATCGGCGACGACGTCGATCGCTGCCGCCGTCGTGGCGGCAATCGTCCTGCTTGCAACAGTCATCATCAGGGTGCGCTCCCGCAGCCATGCAGGAGCGGCGACTTCCGCGCTGCGGTAGAGCTTCGCGCCCCGCCTCTGGCTGCGCCGCACCCCTGGCCGCACCCCGTCCAGCCCAGCCCCGTATCCTCTGGCCGCACCCGCCCGCCAGAGCCCCGCATCCTCTGGCCGCACCCACCCGGCCAGAGGTGACATGTGGTGGGCCGACGGCTTTTTGAATCACCAGATCTCACGTCTGGGGCGGAGCTGCCAGGCACGCTGGGGCTGCCCAGGGGGCGGTGCTGGCTCAATGGGTGCTTCTAGAAGGGCGGGGGTATGTCGGCTGGTGGGGCTGGTGGTGGGTCGGCTGTGGTGAGGTAGGTTTCACCGGCAGGCGAGATCGCGATGATGGTCCCGGG